>CAZGSG010000085.1:0-20711 GCA_964528095.1 uncultured Terrimonas sp. | reverse complement strand
TTGGACCCTTAGCTCAGCTGGTTAGAGCACCTGACTCATAATCAGGGGGTCGTAGGATCGTGCCCTACAGGGTCCACTTTTTTTAAAGGGTTTCAATCTTCAAGGTTGGAACCCTTTTTATTTGCAAGATTGTTGGCTGGTTAGATCTTAGAGCCACGCATCTTTTGGAGCATTTTCCTTAATTGAAAACTGCAACTCATTGATTGAAAAAGGTTTTTTGATCGTTCTCTTAACGATTCGAATGTCAGTCCATACTTACGATATAGCAATGGGCTAAGGCTGTAAAATTTCAAGGCCTTACGCGGATGATCCAACAGCCCCTAAGTGATTTAGATGTAAGATTTATTTCATTGAATGTTAATCCGTGCTATAGTAACAATATTAATTAGTTACTAATAAGAAACCCCGATTCTAATCGGGGTTTCTTATTCATTCTTTTTTTTATTCTGTTTCTTCAATTGAGATATACTCATTTTGCTGCTGCGAAAATAAATTGCTTTGTTTAGTTCAACTTTCTGTGATCTTCCACCGCCACCGCCACCGGCACCAAAAATCATTTTTAATTCCAATTGGAGGTTTCGTAGCTTATTGATTATTATGCTCATTTTTTATCCTTTAGTTTAATGCAAAAATAGTAATTTTAATACTGCTAGTCAAGATGTTTAACGATAAAAGAATTATCCGTTTGCCATAGGAGTATTGCGGGGGATTTTAAATTCCACAAGGTTTTTTCTTTTACATTTTCAATACTGGTGTTTTCTGAAGAAAGTATTTCAAATAAAGGGTCAAAGTATTTGACCTCTGAGTCTTCAGAATATTCTACAATATGATGACTCCAAACTTCGCCAGTTAAACCATACAACTTTGAAGCAGACGAAAAATATAAAATAGCATACTTGTTGCCTTCTTTTAATAAGCGGCCTTTTTGACTATTAAATTTTCTCCCAAACGAGACAGCTTTTCTGTTTTTTATAAACCATATTAATCTTTGCGGGTAAAACAAACTTATCAAAGGGATCTTGATAATAAAATTTATACTCCTTTTTTTTAAAAACTCGATTACTTTATATAAATTAGAGAGGCTTCTGATTTCGGCTTCAGGATACAGTTTGTCAGACAAATATGTTGTAATAAAGTCTATCGCACTCTGCCGACATTCACCATCCGGATCAAACCTCATATTATAAATTCTCATACCAGATAAATTGCAATTTACTTCTTGGATATATCCATGTATCGGTTAATGTATATTCAATTTGTTGATGGTTGTTCAAGTTTTTTTCCTGACCCTTATGGTTTGCACTAATTGAGTGTTCTGAATATATGTTAAGTTTTTCAGCTTTTGCATAGCTTAGAATACAATGCAGGTTTTTAGTTGGTTCATCAATTTTGAATGAGAAATAACTTTCAGATTCAAGATAAAAGCCTATCTCGAATTCTATTTCTGCCTTTCCACCATCATGAGTGAAGCCATTTGCTGAATATGAAACTGTTTCAGGGATCCAAGTGGGTGGATTTTTAGGCGAGTTTGTTAAGGTAGCAATCTTATCATTTACTTTTACATAGTTAACGACATATGAATCTTTTTGGGAGTTTAAAAACTCTCGATCTTTACTGGTAAGACTTTCCTCATCAAAAGAAAAGGTTGTAAAGTCAACAGTTTCATAATCCTTTATATCATCTCTGAATTTCTTATCCTCTGCATTTTTTAGCCTAACAAAATGAAAGTCCAAACATGTAATATTAGGCGATAAATTTTTTTTGTATTTATAGATAACAGAGCACTTTACCAAACTCGTATCTTCTATGCAGGATAAAGTCATTTTTATATCTAAGTAATCACAATAAACGCCCTTAAGTTCTTTCAGGTCGGTAAGTATTGCATTTGTTAAATCCCTTTCTGCAATTTCTGCTATGGCATTTATTTTTTTAGGTTCTTTGATACTGATGCGTTTATCCAGCCAAATCTTCCATACTAAGTCAGATAAAAGATTCCCTACAAAACTGACTAAAAATCCTAAAATAAATAGAAATATCTGTTGATTTCCTATATTATCCGATGATTCTTTTTTCTGAGTTATAATTATATTGCTAGTTGTACCAAAAGCAAAAGCAACTCCAATGAATAGAAGGACCAAAAGAAATACAAAGATGATAAACTTGCTAAAATATTTTGGCTTTTCTATTTCGAGAAAATTTATATTTTGTTTTTTAGTATGCGGCATTCCTATTTTTTATTTTCTATCAATTGAATATTGAACACTTTAGTGAATGTTGATAATGTCAAGAAATTAGTTGTAGACTTAGAAATCCTTAACAATAATAAAATATTCCACAAGGATAGGGTTTTAGTTGTTTCACGTAAGGTTTATTACCAAGGTATTTATTTAATTAGCGTTAAACAACAGCTATTGACAATTCAAAAGGTATAAATTTTTTTATGATCAAGCTACTTGTCCCGTAATTTTATTTCATGTTATGGATTATGGACTTAAATAACTATGACTGAATCTACCGAATCGAACGAAAATTGATATTATTCTCAGCACTACTTTGATAGAAATACCTGATATGAATATAATTATTTTTACCATCTCACCCAATATCTTAAGGACGGTATAAACATCGTCATATTGCCGTGAAAACACGGGGTACGAGAATGGTGTGATTTTATCATGTTCCTTAGCAAAGCCACTATTAAACCTAATTTTATGTATGGGGTTTAGCCCATGCCATTCGCCAGGCAAAGACTATTACGGTAACTATTTCAGGATACTTACTGGATCGCTGCTATGAAGCAAAGATTTCGAATATCTAACCACACGGAAATTTGTGTATGTTAAAAATTCGGGGTTGTGTACAGGTATTTATTTAAAATTCAACGAACCTAAATCCCCGCTTTGCATGAGTGCCTGCTACGGGCCCTTCACCTAATAAACATTGATATCTGCTAGTCCTTTTCCTTCAAAGAGTTTAACTTAGCTAAATGCTGAAATTTTTTTTTAGCCTGGTAATAGTTGGCTGCGCTATACAACTGTCTGCTCAAACACCCGAAGAGCAGCGATTCCTCGACACCCTGAAAATGGGCGGCTCCTATCTGATCGGCAAAAAAATGAATGCATTTGATCTGCAGTCGATCAACAATGTTTCTTATAATAATGATAGCCTGAATAATAAAGTGACGCTTATTAATTTCTGGTTTGAAGCATGCGCGCCCTGTATAGCGGAAATGGGAACCCTGAATGATTTATACAAAGACTTCAAAGGGTATGATAAGTTCCGGTTTTTATCCTTCACCTATGAAAATAAAGAAACAGCTCGGAAACTGGCCGCTAAATACAACATGGCTTATCCCATTATCAGCACGAGTCCCGAGATCTGTATGTCACTCAATTATCGTAAAGGATATCCAACAACTATCATCACAGATGCCACAGGCACCATTGTATATTTTGAAATGGGAGGCCCCCTGGATCCGGAAACATCAAAAAAGATATTTTTAGCAAAAGCCTATCCATTACTGGAGAGCTTACTCAAATAGATTTATAAAACAATTCCCTGCTAACAGGCTATACAAATATAGCCTGTTAGCAGGGAATTACTTTTTTTAATTTATGATCGGGAATTGGTTGTAATGACCAGGAAAAATGCGCATCACTTCACCGCCACCGAAAAATTTTTCTTTATCGGCGGCATACACTCATGATCATTACAGGTCATATACTCTATCGTTCCATCTATCGAGGTTTTGGCCTTTCCTTTTAATTTCAGTTTTTGCACAAACATTACTTTGTCTGAAAACTGTATGACCTCCACTCCGAATAAGGGCTCAAACCGTTTATCTACTTTACCGACTTCCTTTGGTGTTCCTTCCAGTACCAGCAAGGGATTTTTCCGGAAACTGATACTGGTTGGCACCGGTCCGCCCTTACCTGTATTCTGCGAATAGATATGCCATTCTTCTTCTACTGTGGCCGTCAACTGTAACTCGTATATCTCTCCCGAGATCTTTTTACAGCTAAAATTCCAGGATACCGGTTCAGCGGTCTGTGCTAACACATTTCCACAGATAACGCAGGCCAGCAAACCGAACAGGATATTTTTCATAGCGCGTTTTATTTAGCAAATAATTATTGTGCACGATCCAGCGTAGAGCTTATCATCAACTCAAGCGTTTTTTCATTGCTTTCATCTGTGCGGAAATTTGCAAATACGATCTTACCTTTTTGATCGATCAGGAAATTGGTTGGTTCACCTCTCACCTTATAAGTTTGCAATGCCCATTCAGGATTGGCTCTTAATGGGATGAAACTATATTTTGTTCCTTTCATAAATGGTAATACATATTCATCCTGCTCAGGTAATACATTAATACCGATATACGCCACTTTGTTCTTATCAAACTTGCGGAGCACATTTTCAAAATGCGGGAATTCACCACGACAGGGACCACAACCCGGGAACCAAAATGTCAGCAGCACTACTTTGCCGTTAAAATCATCCAGGGTCGCTTTGCCTTTTACCAGATACTGGTCAAGATCAAATGCAGGGGCATCATAGGCTTTTGTTTCCCTGTATTTCCATACATCCTGCTTCACCTGCGCCGCTGTCTTATTTATTTTTGCCCCATAACTATTGATGGCCTTGTCCAGCTCATCAGAGGGAGATACGGCGTATATTTTTACCAAGCTGTCATAAGCTCCTTCTTTATTGCCTGCGGCAAAATACACTTCTGATTTCAACAGGTTGATCATATCACTGGCAGATGAATAACGGGGAGTTTTTATATCTTTTACCAGTTCCAGCGCTTCTGCTGACTTATTGTTTGCAAGCAGTTCGCGCGCCTTGGTAATATTTTCAGCCAGCACAACTTTTGCCGGCCAGCCATTCTTTGCGCCCATGTCTTTCGCCAGTGCGATCGCTTTAGCAGGCGCACTCAACAGGTATGCGTCAAAAAGACCACTCATACCACTGGATGACCAGTTAAATTTTTCCGGAGCATAGGACTGACGCAACTGTTCGTACACACGTACCTTTTCCGCCTTATCCTGTGATCTTGTAGCTAACCAATACAGACCCTGTGCTCCCCGCTCATTATCCGGAAATTTTTTTGCGAGTTCATACAGCTTGCTGCGCCACTGCGCACCATCGATATCTTCAAAATCCATGGCATAATAAAAAGCATAACCGGCATCGGAAGGGTCGGCCTCGCTTGCTTTACCCATATAGTCTTTTGCCGCTACTTCATCTCCCCAGCGACTGGCATCAATAGATAACATAAACCAGCCCTTGGCCAGCTTAGGATTTAATGTCACCGCTTTTATTAAATACGGTTTGGCGGAAGGGAGTTCCTTTTCATATAAGGCCGTTCCCACAGCCAGCAGTGTCGTGGTAGATTTTGGATATTTTTTTATCCAGGCATCATACTGTTTGATCAGGAGCTCGCTGTTTTTGCCTACTGCTTTGATAAAGGCCTCGTGTACTTTAAGATCTTCGATATTCGCTTCTACGGCGGAACGAACTTCCTGCAGGCTGTCTTCTGTAGTACGATCTTTTGCGAATACCGGGCTCAATGAGAGCGCTACAAACCCGATTAGTAGAAAACTCCTGCAAATAAGAACCTGCAGCTGGTTGTAATTGATAACACGCATAACTATAAGTTTTTAGTAATTAAAAATTTCGATTAATTTTTTATCAAGCTCATCGCCCTCCTCACCATACCGCCCAATGATTTTCCCCTGTTGATCAATCAGTATTTTGGTTGGCAGCGTATGGATGCCAAATTTTTTACTGATATCATTCGGGTTTTTGATATTACTCATGGCCATGTTTCGATCAAAGCCACGTAATACATGTCGCCAACTGCCGATACTGTCTTTTGCTACAGCAGTGAGCCATGCATCGGTCCGGCTATCATCATCCGAAACGCCAATGAATTCAATTCCTTTATCCCTGTATTTTTTATATAAACCAATAAGATGCGGATTGCCTTTGCGACAGGGAACACACCAGCTGGCCCAGAAATCAAGCAATACATATTGTCCTTTAAAAGCGGACAACTGCAATGGTTGTCCATTTATATCAGTTGTGCTAAAATCCGCTGCCGTACTTCCGGGGGAGCCATCTTTTAAGGCCCTGATCTCTTCGGCAATATTTTTTCCGATCTTATGTGCCTTTAATGCTGGTGAAAGACGACCGTAAAACAATTCGAGTGAATCGAGTGAAAGCGATGCCAGATGAAATTGTAATTCATACAGCGTAATAAATGATTGTGGATATTTATTGAAAAAAACATAATCCATTTGTTGCTGTTGGCGTTGGAAAGGAGAAAGCTGCTCCCTGATAGCCGCCGCTTTTTCCGCGTTTTTTTCATTGCGTAAGGCGTCCGTTAATCCTTTCATCTCGTTTACAATACCGGCTTTCATTGATTGTAAAAGCACAAAGTCGTTTTGCGCTGATGAGCCCGTTACTTTCAGTTTTTTAAAATTGTCTTTACTGAGGTCAACCGTCATCTTGCCTGGCGACAAGAATATAATAGCGAAATTGGGATCGTCCACGCTCATCGGTTTCAAACGATTTTGCAAAAAGGCTGTCTGTACCTGGTCGATCATGCCTGTAAATGAAAAACGCCCGTTTACTATTTGCGCGCTGTCTTTAACCGATCCACCATCGGCAGAAGGATAGGATAAATAGATATAAGCCGGGGCCTCACCTTCAAATTTACCTGTAAGGCTAAATTTTTTTTGAGCATCAGCCCTGTTATAGAGTCCTAACAACATCAGGCAGCAATAAACCGGTTTTCTAAACTTGTTCATTATCATTTTTGATGCTTAAGCTTTATAGTTAATTTCTGCTGTTTATTTCAACAAACCTTCAATCATCGGTATGGTAGTTTTATCCGAAGGAAGTGGCGCGTTCAGGTCGGCGATCTTAAAGTTTTTATCGATCACAATGGTCCTCGGAATGCTCACGATCTCGTAATCAGCTAATGCATTTCTGTTGATGATCCACTGGTAACCATCCGCTTTTCGGGTCTCTACGTTTTTCTTCCAGGGTGTTTCAGTATCATCAATCGAAAGTGACACGAATACGATATTGTTATTGTCTTTGTACT
This sequence comes from uncultured Terrimonas sp., assembly GCA_964528095.1. Taxonomy (GTDB): domain Bacteria; phylum Bacteroidota; class Bacteroidia; order Chitinophagales; family Chitinophagaceae; genus CAZGSG01. The sequence goes on along the minus strand of CAZGSG010000085.1, from coordinate 13,597 downwards.
TTGCTTTTAACTCCTCATAGTGTGGCATTTCAGCAAGACAGGGACCGCACCAGGTAGCCCAGAGATCAAGGTAAACAACCTTACCTTTCAAACTTTGCAGCGATATTTTTTTACCATCGAGATCGGCTGCGATAAAGGACCTGGCCTCATCACCCTTACCGAACTTCAGCAGGCTGGCGAGACTGGCTTTGACAGCATTTTTATAATCAACAGTTTTAATAGCCACCACTTTAGGCTCGTATGCCTTTAGTAAGTCCTTATCACTGATCTTTCGCATCTCACCCACCAACGCAGATGCCGCATACCAATCCCTGATTTTTTGCTTGTCCTTTTCCGGTCCGGGTTCGGACAAAATATCTTCTGCGATATCACGATAAACGACCAGTTGCATCAGTGAGGCATCGATAAAGTTTTTACTGTTTTGTGCAAATGCCGGTTGTATGGCCTTTTTATATTCAGTTGAAAAAAGTTTGGCGCTATCTCCTTTCAGCCTCAGGCGCATAGTAGAATAAGTCTCGCCCATGATCAGGCTATTGATCAGGTCGGCCTTGATGCGTGCTGTTTCCAGTCTCCTGAATTCCGCAGAAACACCTTTTACAGAATCCAATTGTTTTGATCGTACCGTTGCTGCGTTTTGTACTGCTTTTACTGTTTCATCCGGTGTGGCTTTTACCAATCCACCTGCTTCAATGTATGAACCACCTTTTGGAAAAGGAGTCTGGCGTAGATACATATTTGCTTCGCTGCCCTTACCGGTAAACCTGGCCAGTTTAGGATTGCTTTTATCTACAAATAATTCCAGATCATCGCTGGGTGAAAGATAAAGCTGGTTGCGGCCTAACCGGAAATAAGAAGGCTGGCTGATCGCGAAGCTGGCTGAGAAGTTCCCTGCTGAATCGGGAATGATCACCCGGTTGGAAGAGCTTGGTAAGAGGTATTGAAATGCAGACATGTCTTCTACTTCTACCTGGTTGTTAAAATTCTTTAATGTACCACGTAGCGATACCTTGTTGCTTTTTAACTGAGCCGGAGAAGAAATCTGCAACGCTATTAACAGCATGCAGAAAGATAGTTTGTAAATGAACGGGGATAGTTTCATTCCGTTTTATTTAATGTATTGCGAAAGTGTTTTGTCAACATCATCACCTCTCAGTTGCCGCGCAAGTATTTTACCATCGGGACTGATCAGGAAATTGTCGGGAATAGGTTGCACACCATAAATCTTAGCGATGCTATTATCAAAACCGTTTATCTCATTGATATGCGTCCAGGGGAGACTGTCTTTGATGATGGCTGCCTTCCATTTAGCCGCATCACTGTCGAGGGAAACACTGACGATAGTAAAGCCTTTGCTGACAAATTTTTTATATGCTGCTTTTAATGCGGGGTTTTCTTCCCTGCAGGGCACACACCAGCTTGCCCAGAAATCCAGTAACACGTATTTACCTTTATAATTTGCCAGTGAAATGTTTTTCCCTGTCAGATCCACAACCGCGAAATCAGGTGCCGGGTTACCAATCGCTGTTCTTTTTTCAGCCATGATCTTTGCTTTGACGCCAGGTCCGTATGGACCATTCTTTATCCGGGGCGATACGCCGTTGTATAAACGCTCCAGTGTTTCTACCGGCACCCTGCTTTGTAATACATATAAATAAATGCCGCTTGTAAGTGCATCGGGGTGAGAACTGGTGAAATCGATCCAGTATTGCTGTACCGAATCCCGCAAACTATTTACAGAAGAATGAATAGCTGAGGCACGGCTGCTTTTTTTATCGGTTAATTTTTCCAGCTCGGCATACAATAGATTGATACTATCATAAAAGATATGCTGGTGCAGATTGGCGGCTGTGTAGATCTCATTTTCCGGCGTACCACTGAGCCTTACTTTTTCAATAGAATCAATATGGCCCTTAACCTGTATGGCCCCATTTTCTAAAAAAAGAGAAAAGTTCTTACGGCCTTTTACGCCTATTAAAATGGATGCATTGGTCACTTCATCCGTTTCACCGGTCAACGTAAAGCGACCATTCTTTGAAACAGTCGACAATGTATCAATCTTTATTTTGGATGTTTTGGCATCCGTATTACGTATGTATAAAAAAATATTATCGTCTTTTAAACCGGTTATTTCAGCCTGTATCCTGAATTGGATCTTTTTTACCGGCCGGTTGAATGAGAAAAGAAATAACATAAATAGCAGGCCCGCAGGCAGGATCATTTTTTTCATACAGAAGTTGTTTGAGTAAACAAATAAGGGGCTAATATAAGGTTTGCGTTTTTAAGTGCCGGATAAACCGTTTATAAGAAACGCAAACCCTATACCAACAACCTTTTTTAGTATGTATTTTGTTGTATCAATCCATTACTTGAAACCAGTTCCGTACGGGGAAGCGGCACCGCAAATCTTCTTGAATTTTTAGGTAATGTATATGTTTTCGCCGGTTCATTGGTGAGTACGTTTGCATTATTATAAGGATAAAATGTCCTGGTCATAATAACGTCGTCGCTTGGGTCATCATTGTTATTAAAACGGCGTACATCGAACCAGCGGGGTGCAAAAGGCATTTCCCTTCTTCTTTCATCCAGTACTTTTTTGATCGCATCACCTTTGTTTGTTGCGGTAAGATTTACCCAGGCTCCTGCAGTAAAACGTTTTGCGCGAAGTTGGTTCACTGCATCCATTGCGCCGGTAACATCGTTGTTACGCGCCAGGCATTCTGCTTTGATCAGCAGCATTTCTGCCGTAGTAGGACCGGAAGGTATTCTGTCTTTAAAGAAAAAGACATACCCTGGATAGCTATAAGACGGTTTGATCATTCCCCTGTCGTATGAGTAATTCTGTACCATATGATATTTATAACGCAGGTCATGATCCTTGTCATACAGGTTAAGCAATTCATCGCTGGGGATATACCACCAGGATTCATGATTGAGCATCCGGAAGTACATGAACTCTTTCCATTCCAGCATATCTGTTAATACAATCTGGTTGTCGTGTGTGTAAGGATATCTTAGCGTTACTGTTTGTTGTGCCGGTGTTCCTGCATCAATCGTTACATTTTGCGTATTACCATAACGCATATCCGTGTTATAATTGACCAGTGTGCTGTAATCCTTCAATGCTGAATCGGCATACCGGTTAGCTTCAGTATAATTATTTCTTGTAAGATAATACCTTGCTGCAAAACCATTCACAGCTGCTTTGTTTGCACGCCAGTGCCGCGCTTTACCATTTTGCACCAATGGTGGCAGTTTTGTTTTTAATGCTGCTGTAAGATCTTCTTCGATGAGTTTGTAGGTATCTTCCAGTGTACCCCGCTCCGCCGATTCTTCAAAGGAAGTGGTCACTTTTATAGGTAAGCCCATCTCTTTTTTGTTTGCTTCCGTATAAGGAAGACAATAGGTATTCGCCAATTGAAAATAACTATACGCTCTTACCAGGTGTGCGTCTGCCGCCAGGTAAGCTTTTTCTTCTTCGCTACCTGTAGCAGCACCCAGCTGGCTCAGTACAAGATTGGCGGTAAAGATCTTTCTCCATTCGCCGCTCCAGAAACTTTCACGGGTATCATCCGGCAGGTAGGGCACATCCCAGAGACCAAAAATAAAAGCTGCAATAGTAAAAGTGCCCGGTCTTGCATTATAGAGCGTGGTGTTGATGCCATAATCATCTGTTCCATAAATGGCGGTTCTGTTTCCCTCCGTGTAAAAGTTGGTATATCCATTCAACAGCACATCTAACTGTGAGGTAGATGAAACGATCACCGAAGTGGATTTGGAAGGGGGTTCATCCAGGTATTTATCGCAGGAACTAAGAAAAAGCGTAGCGAATAATACAGTGATATAATAAGTGATTGAGAATTTATATTTGAGTTGCATACGTTTAAATTTTTAGAGTTCTAATTTAAAGCCGAAAGTGTATCTCGCTTGTGGCTTCATGCCGCCGATAGGATATTCGGGGTCTTCTCCAAACTTATTGGCCCTGATTGTAAGGAGGTCATTAGCCTGTGCAAATACCTGTACTCCTTTAATATTAGCTCTTGTTAACAGGGATTTTTTCAGGTTATAAGTCACATTCACTTCCTGCAGTCTGACATGCGAAGCACTTTCTACGAGGTAACTCAGGTACGGATAAAAACGGTCCCAGAAATAAAATCTTGGCTCATTCTCATTTAGCGGCAGCGGCACCACTTTTTGCGGATCTCCATTCACCACTTCTGACAGTTTATTGTTTGGTAATACCCGGCCGGTCCAGGTCACGGGATAGTTGAAGCCTGTTCTTTTGAACACGTGGCCAAACTTACCTGTTACAATAAATGATACATTGAAATCATAGATATTGAAGGAGTTGATTGATCCCAGTGTATACGGAGCAACGGTAGTGCCTGGAGATAACATATAATTTCTTCCATCACCTGGTGTGAATGCAGTGAAATCATAATAGGTCCCTTTTTCACCTACAACCATTGGCTGCGTATTCATAACGCCTGCGTATTCAAATACCCAGAGCGCATTGGCATCCTTGCCTACCACATAAGCTCCTGTGCCACCGCTATACAAAGTAGATGATGCATAAGTGGCCACAAACAGGTTAGTGATCTTGTTCCTATTATAAGAGAAGTTCAGGCTACCACGGTAATTGATCCGCGGGCTGATATTGAACGTGGTTCCCAGTTCCAGTTCGATACCATTATTGGTCATCTCAGCATTATTGATCTTCTGGGAAGTGGTTCCATATACAGCGGGGATTGAGATGGTGGCAAGCAGGTCCTTACCCTTACGTTGGTAAAAGTCTGCGCGGCCAAATAGCTTACCCCTGAATAAGGAATAATCGATACCGATATTGGTAGTAGCTGTTTTTTCCCATCTTAACGTAGGGTTGCCATAGCTGGCAATAGAAGCAGTGAACTCATTGGTATAAGCATTTGGTGCTGTAGCAATATTGATCAATGGCATAAAGGAAGTAGAACGGTCTACGTTACCATTATAACCATAAGTGGCCCGTATACTTAACCTGTCAACAAAGGAAATATCAAAGAATTTTTCTTTGTATATCTGCCAGGCGCCGCCTACCGACCAGAATGGATCATAGCGATACTTTGGATCATCCGTGATCAGGTTGGACGCATCTGTACGAAAACTACCGGATACTGTGTACTTGTTATTGAATGTGTAGGCAAGGTTGCCGAACGCGGAGAAATACCGGCTGGTTATAGAGCTATAAGAATTGGTATAACTTAATGCGGTAAGACTATTGTTCAGCCAGTTCTTTAACTGGTATGTGCCGCCTGTGCCATTTGGTGTATTACCCGGGCCATTAGGAAATGTTCCAACAGTTAAGCTCTCATCGTTGTAACCATATGTTGTTGGATTGCTGACGCCTTCTGTCAGGAAATTCTGGATCTCGGCACCCCCAACAAAATCAACCTGGTGTTTTTTGGCAAACCTGCGATTGAAATTTATCTGGTTCCTGAATACATAATTTTCTGCCTTGGAACGGCTTTGCGTGAGGATACTGCCTTTTGGCAAATTGAGCAGAGGTTTGGTAGTAAGCACTCTATCCCAGGCTGCAGAAGTATTGATCAGACTTCTTACATAAAAGGTAGCGTCATTATACAGGTTCCTGTTGAATGTATTGAAAAGTTCATACTGGATCTTTGATTCAACGGAGAGCCCCTTGATGATCTTTGCTGTTATGCCTGCCTGCAAACGCGTATTCAATTGTTTTACATTAAAATCGCGGTTGTTTATTTCTTCGATAGGATTATAGGTCCATGCATAGGGGAAAGCAGCAGGGGTTACATACCTGGTCATGATAGGCCAGTAATATTTACTGATGTTTGTCAATGACCCATCAGGGTTTTTCAACATTTCGTAAGGAGCCATTCCCTGGATATCACCAAGTGATACACCATTATTGTGGCTATCGTTGTATTGAACAAATGCTGATAAATTGAAGTCAAGCCATTTGGTAACCGCAGCCTGTGTACGGTAGTTGAACATGTATCGTTTATTGCTTGTTTCCTTATAATTGGATTGATTATCCTCATATAACAGGGAAAGAACATTGGTCATACCGGCAGTGCCACCGGATAAGGTAAGGTTATACTGTGTTGTTACAGGATTAGCCAGCAGATTATCGCGGATCTGTTTGCGGTTGTCCTGGGTTTTTAATTTCTCTAATACTGCATCACGCTGGGCCATGGTCATGAAACCCAGGTATTGTTCACTCATCGCTTCCGTTGCGCCCACCCATTGAAATCCCGCGTTGGTTGTCAGCGAACCAGTATTGATCTGGCCGCCCCATTTATTAAAAGCACGTTTTTCATATTCTACTGTTTCAGCAGAAGAAGCCAGCGGGTTTACATAGTCCAGGTCGAATTTTTCAGCAACACGTACAAAGGAGGAAAATTCCACTTTTAAAGGCATGCCTTTTTTTGCAAACTTTGTAACGATTACGATCACCCCGTTTGCAGAACGGGCTCCCCAGATAGAAGCGGCAGCGGCATCTTTTAACACGGTAATGCTTTCTACATCATTGGGATTGATAGAACTGAAATCACCCTGGATAGGAAACCCATCTACTACAACAAGTGGTGTGGTGGTAGTACCATTCGCCGTGAGGGTCGACTGACCGCGGAGAACCAGGGTAGGGTTGCCATTCACATCAAGTGAGCGTGCCTGCAAGCCTGCTACAGCTCCGATAAGACGGGAAGAAATATTCGAATTTGGTTTTTCGATCTGCTCTTTGCTGATAACCCCGAATGAACCTGTGGAACGCTCGCGGGCCACAGTCTGGTAACCGGTATTGGCCAGTGCACTTATAGTCACATCTTCTATGGCAGTGATCCTGTTCTTAACAGTTACGTTGATCGAGCTTTTCCCGTTGAGCTTTATTTCAATGGTCTCGATATTGACAGATGTGATAACAAGCGTCGCATTTTCATCCACACCTTTCAGGCTGAAAGAACCATCATCGTTGGTAGCGGTCCGGATATTAGTGCCTTTTACCGTTACTGTAGCACGTGCCACGGGTTCGCCTGCTTCATTGGTTACCTTACCACTGATATCTTTAAGAGGAATGGGTATTTCCACTTCGGTTGCGGATTTTTCCCGGATCACGATGGTCTTGTCGTTAATAACATAACTTAATCCCTGTCCTTCCAGTATTTTTTCCATTATCTCTTCTACAGAAGCATCTTTTACATGCAGGGTTACGGGTTTTGCTTTTTCCAAAAGCTCGTAATTAAAGAAAACAACAAAATGGGAACGTTTCTGTATCTGCTTAAACACTTTCTCGAGTGAAAGTTTGTCTCCGTCTATGCTCATTTTCTGGGCATGACCTGCAGCACTTACCTGTAGGGCTGCAGCTAATAAAAAAATAGAGGTGACTCTCATGACTTTCCAGGCTTTTTTCAAATGAAGAGCCCTTCCAAACTTCGTTTGGCTCCACGCAGTTAAACTCATAGTTTTGGCTTTGGTAGTTAAAAATTGTTTTTCCACGAACGTATTTAATTGCCTTCCGCCGGGGGTGTTCGTAGCATCTCCGGTTTTTTTAGGCAAATGATCTCAGCTTTTTAATTCAACGTATATGTTTTAAAAATGAATAAATCGGTTTGCTTATTTTAAAATAGTTAATTGCCTGCCATTCATCCTGAGTTTGATACCGCTTTGTTGCAGTACCGCCAACACACCGGATAAGGGAAGTGATCGTTGTATGCCACCGCCAAAATTTTGACGTGATCCTGTTCCTTCAAAAACCACTTCTATATCATACCAACGTTCCATCTGTCTCATGACAGCCTCCAGTGAAGTTTTAGTGTTAAAAAGAAAATAACCATCTTTCCAAGCCATTACCTCATCTACATCCGCGCTCTTTGTAGTAAACGCATTTGTACTGCGATTTAAAGAGGCCTGCTGACCGGGTTTTAAAATACCCCATTCATTTCCATGTATCATTGTCACTCTTACCAGGCCTTCCAATAATGTAGCTTCCATCGAAGCCTCATTATTATAGTTCATTACATTAAAATGAGTGCCCAGGGCCATTACGCTAATGCCACCGGCTTTAACATAAAAAGGTTTTTCCGGATTCTTGGCTACTTCAAAGTATCCTTCTCCATTCAGTTCTACCGTTCTGTCTTTGCCGGTAAAAACAACCGGATACCGGAAGGTGGATTCGGCATTCAGCCAAACCCTGGTACCATCGCTCAATACAAGCCGGTACTGTCCTTTACGGGGAACCGATATGGTATTATAACTTGTTTGTTCTGCATAACCACCCGCTGGTTTATACGAAAGTTGTCCGTTTAAATTAATAATAACTGTGTGTTCCTGTTCTGCCAGTTTACCATTTCCCACATCATTCAGCATGATCTTTTTACCATTTGCCAGGGTTAATACAGCCTGGTTGGATCCAGGTAATACATCCCTGGTGTTCAACTGATCCACGGAAGAAAATTTTCTTCCGATAGGAATGGCCTTGTCAACATCCTTTGATAAAATATAAACGCTTCCTGCCAGTAGGCCGAAGATCAATGCAGCTGCGGCGTATCTGATAAAAGGACGGCGACTTTTTTTATATGGCAGCACCGGCACTGTTCCTTGTTCATCTTCTTTCTGTGAATTAAATATGGCGGCTAATATGTTATTAGCGGCTGACGGGGGCAATCGGTATTCATTTTCAGAAAGCATTGACTCGCTGATCAATCTTCTGGACAATTCTTCATTTTGCGGCAACAGCAATAGTTCCTTTAATTCTTCCTGTTCTTCAGGCGTAACTGTTTTGCTCATACACCGGTCAAACAAATAGCGAAGGCGCTCCTGTTGCGTCATAAAATTGAATTTAATAGGATCAGCAAGACTTGCTTACATCTATATAGATGCGCTACAGAAGTGTTTGGGGGTATGAGAATGGGAAATATTTATAAAAAACAGGGACAGGCGACTAAGAGGATAATATTCATATCAATTTTTGCAATACAATAGGCCCGTATTTTTTTCATAGCCTGTTCGAGATTGGATTTTACAGTTTCCTGCGACACTTTCATCTGGGCGGCAACCTGGTCCCTCTTCAAGCCTTCTTCTTTGATCAGGATATATGTCTGTTTTTGTTTGTCGGGTAACTGCCTGACGGCATTATGTAATATTTCCGCATACTCTTTATTGAGGAACATGTCCGTACTACTTACAAAACTGTCCTGGCTGGCTTTAAATAAACTTTCATTTTTTTCTTTCGTGAGTTGTTTTCTTATTGCAGGGTAAATAACATTTTCAGCTACTTTGTGCAGAAAGGCTGCAAAAAATTCAACCTCTGGAAGAAGCTCGCGTTTCTGCCAGATTTTCAGAAATACATCCTGAACAAGTTCTTCTGCGAGAACGGGATTATGCAGCAGTTTTATTGCCACGCTGTAAATAGAAGGATGATAATGATGGAACAATTTGACAAAAGAAGCCTCATTGCCAGTAGCGACCTGTTGCAGCAGATCCTTTTCATTATTCAATTTAAAATCACCCAAACAGCAGAAAGTTTAAACGGAAATTAAGACAATCAAAATTTACAAAAAAATCCAATAATAAATCCTGTGACGGAAAAGATTATTTAGCGGACTGAATTGTAAATACGAACAATTGTTATAAACGCCAGTATAAAAAACCTATTAGTCTACAAATTTAGTAGATTAATATTATCTATAAAAATCTTTACAATAAAACTCCTGGGAAGGCTGATAATTTATTCCGGTACAGGTTATCCTGATGGTTTAATTATGAAGAGCGATAGCACAATCGTACAAACAGGGTTCTGAATTTTTTGAACTGTTTATTTGATCTCTTCAAAATCAATATAATCACCTGAGGGCTTCTTTTCTGCAGTTGGCGGGGTAGCAGGTTTTTGCGTAAACTGGCTGTTAGGATTGGCCCTTTCCTGCATCTGGTCATGCATTTCCCTGAATTTCTTCTTCACCTCACGGGTGGTCTTATATACAGGTATTATAAACCCGAAAATAAATTTATACAGGAACCAGATCAGCAATGCGTATAAGAGATATTTTAACATGATGCTACAAAGCTACAATTCAAAAAATAATTGAGCTTCCCAGGTCCTAAAAACTTCGTTAAAGACCGGTGGACAGCAGCTACCGGCCGGCGAAACAGCGCTGGCCGGAATTTTAAAAATCTCCCTCAATACGGCTGCAGAATTTGGAACGAATAGGCGATTTACCTTACATTTGCAGTGGAATTAGAAGTAAGAAGGGAACGGAAGCGTTCCCTTCTTCTATTTAGCAGCTATGAACATTGAAGATCAAATAAAGGCGCTCACGGCAAAAATGGAAGTTCTGATCGAAGCCGAACCAGATGTTTTTTTGGTGGAGATCCGTATCAAGCCCACGAATAATGTGAAGGTTTTCCTGGATTCGGACACCGGAATGAGTCTCAGCAGGCTTATCCAGTATAACCGGAAACTGTACCGGGACCTGGAAGAAAATGCGTTTTTTCCTGGCGGTGATTTCTCTTTAGAGGTTTCATCACCCGGCCTGGACGAACCTTTGAGGCTTTTTCGACAATACCAGAAAAATATTGGCCGGTATATAGAGGTAGTTATGAATGACGGCAGTAAAATAGAAGGGAAGCTGATCAGTGCTATAGAAACGGAAATAGTGGTAGAAGAGGAAAAAGGGAAAGGAAAGAAAAAGGAAGTGATCACCCATACACTCCCCTTAGCTGATATAAAGATGATCAAGGTTCAGGTTAAATTTTAAAAGTCTGCGGAGACAAATTGTATCAGTCCCCGCAGGGAAACATTAAAAACATTAAAAATTCAAATTAAATTTTAAAGACCGGCGGTTAAACGCGGGTCTCCCATTTCAAATTTTAGGTTTATGGCAAGTATCAATCTTATCGAAGCATTCCAGGAGTTTAAAGATGCGGAAAACATCGACCGCCCCACAATGATGAAAGTGGTGGAAGATGTATTCAAGACCCTCCTGCGTAAAAAATATGGCAGTGATGAGAATTTTGACGTAATTGTGAACGCTGAAAAAGGTGACCTTGAGATCATCCGCCGTCGAATGATCGTGGAAGATGGCCAGGTTGAAGATCCGCTTGCCCAGGTTGGATATACAGATGCTACTAAAATAGAACCGGATTTCGAAGTTGGAGAAGAACTTTACCAGGAAATAGACCTCTACGATTTTGGACGTCGTGCAATTCTTGCAGCCAAACAAACACTGGCCAGCCGTATCAGCGACCTTAAAAAGAATGTACTGGCAAAAAAATACGGCGACAGAGCCGGAGAGATCATCAGTGCCGAAGTATACCAGGTGTGGAAAAAAGAGATCTTATTACTCGATGAAGAAGGAAATGAGCTGATCCTGCCCAAAAGTGAGCAAATACCCCAGGACTATTTCAAAAAAGGAGAGAACATCCGTGCTGTGGTGAAGAAAGTAGATATGAAAAATAATAGCCCGGTTATCATTCTTTCCCGTACTTCGCCTGAGTTTCTGGCTAAATTATTGGAAATAGAAGTACCTGAAATTTTTGATGGCCTGATCGTCATCAAAAAAATCGTGCGTGATCCGGGTGAAAGAGCAAAAGTGGCGGTAGAATCTTATGATGACCGTATTGACCCCGTAGGTGCCTGCGTGGGAATGAAAGGAAGCCGGATACATGGAATTGTTCGGGAATTGAAAAATGAAAATATCGACGTGATCAACTGGACCAGTAATACCCAGCTGCTCATACAGCGTGCATTGACACCGGCCAAGATCACCAGTATGAACCTGAACCAGGAAAGTAAACACGCGAGTGTTTACCTGAAACCTGATCAGGTATCCTTAGCAATAGGACGCCGGGGGGTAAATATAAAACTGGCCTGCGAACTGACAGGATATGAACTTGACGTGTACCGCGATACAGAAGAAGAAACCGCCGAATTCGATATCGACCTTGATGAATTTAGCGATGAGATTGAAACATGGATCATTGATGAACTGAAACGTGTTGGTTGTGATACCGCAAGAAGCGTGTTGAATCTGACAGCAGAAGAACTGGAGCGCAGGACTGACCTGGAAAAGGAAACAATTGCGGATGTTAGAAAAGTGCTGGAAGAAGAATTTAAAAAAGAATAATACGGGTTTGAATAGTGTGAATGGTCACTCTATCAAATTTGTACAATAATTAAAAACACTGAATGGCAGAATTAAAACTTCCAAGGTTATTAGGAGCGGCAAAAGATTTCAATATTGGCCAGGAAACACTAATTAGTTTCCTGATCAGTAAAGGATTTTCCAAAGATGACTTAAAGCCTACGTCTAAACTGACGGAGGACATGTTCCGTGCTTTGCAGCAAGAATTCCAGGGGGATAAAGCTGCCAAGGCAAAGAGCGATCAGGTAGACCTACCCAAAGGTTCGGCAGAGGCTAAAAAGAAAAAAGAAGAGGAAGAGATCAACTTCAAAAAAGAAGAAAAGAAAGCGCCTGTCAAAAAAGAGGAGCCGAAAAAAGAAGAACTTCCCAAGGAAGAGGTCAAAAAAGAGGAGCCACCAAAGGAAGAACCTGTAATAGCTAAGGAAGAGGAAAAAGAAAAGGTAGAAGAGAAGAAAGAAGAGATTGTGAAGGTGGAAGTACAACAGATCGACCGGCCCAAAGTGGTAGACAAGATCGACCTTTCTACCATCGATTCTTCCACAAGACCTAAAAAAGTCGTTAAGAAAAAAGTAGAAGAAACTCCGGTAAAAAAAGAAGAAACGCCGGTAGCCGAGCCTGTTAAAAAACAAAAGAAAGAAGAAGTAGTAGCGAAGGCTGAGGAAGAGGTGAAACCAAAAGAAGAGGAAATTGCTAAACAGGAAGAGCCGGAAGAAGACGCGCCACTTGTTATAGAAAATATCAAAGCCGATAAAATAGAAGGACCTAAGATCTTAGGAAAGATCGAACTCCCTGTAGATAACGATACAAGACCTAAAGCAGACGAAAAAAGAAAACGTAAACGTATTCCGATTGAGAAAAAAGAGGTTAAAACAGATAATACGCAGAACAGGGGCATGCGACCACAACAAGGTGGCGGTGGCCAGCAGGGCGGCGGAGGTTTCAATCGCAACAATAACCAGCCTAACAGGGGTGGTGGTACCGGCGGAAATCGTCCAAATCAGCGTGGTGCAGGTGGAGGCTTTGCCCGTCGCGAGGATAAACTGATCGATGAAAAGGAAATTCAGCGGAAGATCCAGGAAACACAAGCCAAATTAAGCGGCGGTGGACGTGGTGGTGGTAAGAACCTCAAAAAATTACGCAGAGAAAAAAGACAGGGAATTGCTGACGCGCAGGGCGAAGCAATGGAAGATAATAAACTGCAGTTGACGGAATTCATCAGCGTGAGCGAGCTTGCTAACCTGATGGATGTAAGTTTTGCGGACGTGATCAGCAAGTGTATGGGACTGGGCATCATGGTGTCTATCAACCAGCGCCTGGATGCAGAGGTCATTGAGCTCGTGGCAAGTGAATTCGGCTTCGATGTTGAGTTCATTGACATGGAGAAACAAATGGAAATGGAGGAAGATGATGAAGAAGATTCAGAAGATGAATTGCAACCCCGTTCCCCGATCGTT
>CAZGSG010000084.1:0-20732 GCA_964528095.1 uncultured Terrimonas sp. | reverse complement strand
TTGTTGAACAAACTATCTAAACTGGGTTTGCTGAAACGCACAGGCGGCGATCTCGGCAAAGCCGTATTCTTTTCAAAACTGATCATCATCACCGCGCTGCTGCCGATCTTCACTTTTCAAAAAGTAGAAGGCAAAATGTTTTCTCCGCTTGCGTGGACACTTGGCTTTGCCTTATTGGGCGCGCTTATCTATACACTTACATTGGTACCGGTACTCTGTTCCATCCTCCTCAATAAGAATGTGCGGGAAAAAGATAATTTTATCGTTCGTTTCTTCAACCGGAATGTAGGTAACGCGTTCGCCTGGTGTTTCCGTAACAAACGAAAAAGTCTTATCGGCGCATTCCTTTTCCTGGTACTTACCCTGGGCTCAGCCAAATTCCTGGGATCTGAATTTCTACCGCCCCTCAACGAAGGCGCATTATGGGTGGAAGCTAAAATGCCCATGAGCATGTCGCTCAATGAAACAGTAAATATTACGCGGCAATTAAGAGAAAAGTTGAATGATTTCCCTGAAGTGAATGGTGTGCTTTCGCAAACGGGCCGCAGTAATGATGGTACGGATCCCAGTGGTTTCTATTATGTACAGATGCAGGTTAACCTGAAACCAAAAAAGGAATGGAAACGAAAACTCAGCATGGATGCGCTGGTAGATGAAATGGATAAAAAGTTAAAAGTATTCCAGGGCATTAATTACAACTATTCGCAACCGATAATCGACAACGTGGCAGAAGCGGTTGCTGGTATGAACGCAAATAATGCTGTAAAGATCTTTGGTGACGACTTAGGCAAACTGGATGAGCTGGCAGACGATGTGTTGAAGCAGATTGAAAATGTACCGGGCATCAAAGACGCTGGCATACTTCGTAATGTGGGTCAGCCCGAGATCAGTGTAATACTGGATGAAGAAAAGATGGCCCTTTATGGAGTATCTACTGCCGATGCCCAGGCTGTTATCGAAATGGCGATCGGTGGCAAAACAGCTACACAGAAATATGAAGGCGAAAGAAAATTTGATGTGCGTATCCGTTATAGTCCTGAATACCGTAAAGATGAGAATGATATTATGGCGCTGATGGTACCTACCATCAAAGGTGGTAAGATCCCGCTCAGCAGTATTGCCGATATGAAGAAAGTAACGGGTCCCGCTTTTATTTACCGGGATGCCAATAAACGATTCATCGGCGTAAAATTCACCGTGCGTGGCCGTGATCTTGGAAGTACGATCAAAGAAGCAATGGCCAATGTAAATAAACAATTAAAATTACCAAAAGGATATTCCATACAATGGGCAGGTGAATTTGAGAACCAGGTGCGTGCGACCAATCAATTGAGCATGGTAGTGCCTGTAAGCCTTATTGCTATTTTTGTAATCCTCTTTATTGCATTTGGCAATGTAAAGGATGCCGGTCTGGTGCTGATCAATGTTCCGTTTGCATTGATAGGTGGCATACTCGCATTGCATATCTCTGGTATCAACTTTGGTATCTCTGCGGGTGTTGGTTTTATTGCTTTGTTTGGGATCTGTGTACAAAATGGGGTCATACTGATCTCCGTCTTTCATCAGAACCTGCGGTTAAAAATGTCATTGGCCGATGCGATCAGGGAAGGAGTAAGATCAAGGATCAGGCCCGTGGTGATGACGGCATTGATGGCCATGCTCGGGTTATTGCCCGCGGCTTTGTCGTCCGGCATTGGCTCAGAAAGTCAGAAACCATTAGCTGTAGCTATTATCGGTGGACTTGTTACCGCTACCGTACTTACTTTATTAGTGTTCCCTATCATGTTCTGGATCTTTTACCGTGGATCGGAAAGACATAATCCATCGGTAAAGAACAAACCTGCAGTTCAAGTATAAAAAACCATTTCAGAAATAAGTAATACCAAATAGGTATACAATGATAAAAGGCGTCTGCATTAGACGCCTTTTATCTTATGAGATAGGGATCAGGATTCAACCATGGAACACTGAACCTTAAACTACTTAATCATCCAGTTTCAATACCGCTAAAAATGCTTCCTGCGGTACTTCCACATTACCGATCTGCCTCATTCTTTTCTTTCCTTCTTTTTGTTTTTCAAGCAGCTTCCGTTTACGGCTGATATCACCACCATAACATTTCGCAGTAACATCTTTACGCATCGCGCTGATATTTTCCCTTGAAATGATCTTGGCTCCAACAGCTGCCTGTATGGCGATCTGGAATTGCTGACGTGGCAGTAATTCTTTTAATTTCTCACAGAGTTTACGGCCAAATTCCTGCGCCCGGCTCCGATGGATCAGTGCGCTCAAGGCATCCACCTTATCATTATTCAATAATATGTCCATCTTCACGATATCTGCTTCACGATAACCAATAGGATGATAGTCGAATGAAGCATATCCCCGTGTTTGTGATTTTAATTTATCATAGAAATCGAATACGATTTCCGTTAAAGGCATTTCGAATATCAGTTCTACCCGTGTTGTTGTCAAATAACTTTGATTGACCAGTATTCCTCGTTTTCCCAAACACAATGTCATGATATTACCTATGTATTCCGGCTTGGTGATGATCTGTGCTTTGATAAAAGGCTCATCGATATGATCCGTTTTTACAGGATCAGGAAATTCTGTTGGATTATTAACGATAATAACTTCATTCTTTGTGGTGGTCGCGATAAAGCTTACGTTGGGGACTGTCGTGATCACCGTTTGATTAAACTCCCGCTCCAACCGCTCCTGTATGATCTCCATATGCAGAAGTCCGAGGAAGCCGCAACGAAAACCGAAACCAAGTGCCTGTGAAGTTTCTAATTCATAGGTCAGCGATGCATCATTCAATTGCAGTTTGTCCATACAATCACGCAGCTCTTCAAAGTCTTCTGTATTGACCGGGAAGATCCCTGCGAATACCATCGGTTTCACTTCCTGGAAGCCTTTAATGATCTCTTGTGTAGGATTAGCCGCCAGCGTGATCGTATCACCCACTTTTACTTCTTTCGCGTTTTTGATGCCGGTGATCAGGTAACCCACATCTCCGCAAAGCACTTCTTTCTTTTCGGTCATCTTCAATTTCAGGATGCCCACTTCATCAGCACCATATTCCTGGTCGGTACTAACAAATTTTACTTTGTCGCCTTTTCTTATTGCGCCATTGCGTACCCGGAAATAAACGATAATGCCACGAAAAGAATTGAACACACTATCGAAGATCAGGGCCTGCAGCGGCGCGTCGGGTTTGCCGGTGGGTGCCGGGATCCGGTTTACGATCGCATCCAGTATACCTTCTACGCCGATACCGGTTCTGCCACTCGCATGCAGTATATCTTCTTTCTTACATCCAATAAGTTCAATGATCTGGTCTTCTACTTCCTCTATCATGGCGCCGGCCATGTCTATTTTATTGATAACGGGGATGATCTCCAGGTCGTTGTCGATGGCAAGGTACAGGTTCGAGATCGTCTGTGCCTGGATACCCTGTGTAGCGTCTACCAGCAGCAAACAGCCCTCGCAGGCAGCCAGGGCCCGGCTCACTTCGTAGCTAAAATCCACGTGACCGGGAGTATCGATCAGGTTCAGAATATAAGCCTGATTGTCTGTATGTTTATAATTGATCTGGATCGCATGGCTCTTAATGGTGATCCCCTTTTCCCTCTCCAGGTCCATATCATCCAGCACCTGGTCCATCATGTCGCGGTCGCTAATGGTGCCGGTGCTTTGTAAAAGCCTGTCTGCCAGGGTGGATTTACCGTGATCGATATGTGCAATGATGCAAAAATTGCGAATATTCTTCATGTACGTTTACCTCGTTTTTCGAGGCTGCGAAGGTACGGTTTTAAGGCGTTATAAAGGCGGGCAGAGGCATATTCGTTGCCAGGACCTTTCTTTCCACCCGCGGCCGGTGAATTCGGGTGATATGGCCGGCATCAGGGCTTCGCGGACAGCCTGATCAGAATAGTTTAACGGCAATTGCCAGCCCGATGGAGCTAAAATCCCGTTTGGTCGTCTTATCGCGGTTAAACATATTTATATAAGAAACCATTCCCTTAAACCGCTCGTTTTTTGAAAGGTAAAAGCCGAAGGAGGGTTTTATCCCCGGTAAAACATCGCCATTGATAAAACCAGGCCCAAGCAAAAAAGACAGGTATGTCTTTTTTGAAATTGTATAAGATGTGCCACCAAAAATAGTCACATCACCGCCAATACTTTCAATCGGCTCATCATTTTCGGTAACATACAATATCTTTTTTCCTCCCGGGTATACATGGCCTGCAATTTCAATTACGGGAATAAAGCGGGTCTTGTTATGCAGGTATGCCTGGATCCCGCCACCTGTCCCCACGGGATTATTCATGGAAGTCCTGTCATTGGTCGTAAAATTAATATCGGCGAATAAAAAAGAAGCGATTTTCCTTGAGGATTGACTAAAGCTCTGGAAGAAAAAAAGGCACAGTACAGTTGTAGTAACAATATTTTTCATAGATGCCTTTTAGGCAAAGAAGGACATTTATAAAGAGAAAAGCGCTGCTCATGCAGGGCGGGCTCGTATTAATTCAGGCACCATCCTCTCAATTCAACAACCTGGATTATCGCGCAAGGGAGCCACTACGCAGGTGGGTTGCTATTTTTCAGGAAGACAGCCTGAGGTCGCTTAAAATTGTAAGGGACCTGCTTCGTGCCTGCTTCATACCATGCTCGTGACTTGTTCGGGACTTGTTCGCTTCCGCCAGGGTATTTGCAAGCAAATCCCGAGCAGGTCCCGAACAAGTCCCGAACCAGGTATTGCCCAGATATTACGGCGCTCAGTCCAGGAGCGTGGTAATCAATCTATTATTACAAGTGCAAACATGAGCAAAACAGGAAGAATGACAAAACCGCCATGGGATTTGAAAGCTGCTGTGTCCGGCTCCTGGTTTTGTTCTCCGTATACTTATTCTCCATATTATTTCAAGTATCGTATAACGATATTAATAGTAAATACAAACAGCATAAGCTATGACCGCGATATGCAGGACCAAACAACTTTAAACAGCAACCTGTACCGCTTTTGATAATTGACCAACGCCGCCAAACGGGAGGAATTGATACACTTCCTTCAACTTCGAAAAAACAATACCGGTTAAACACATTTTGTATCTTTCTGCCGCTTGTTGCTTTACCCAACAGATTTATCGAACTGATCAATATGAAAATATTCAAAAAATTACTACTTGGTCTCCTGGTTTTACTGATCGCAACAAGTATCTTTCTTTTTATCATTAGTCCCGGAAAAACCAAACCGATCACGGATGATGAGGGAAGGCCAGTACCCAATAGCATCGCCGTTATTGAAAGACCACTTATCGGGGGACTACACCAGGGATTGATCATCCGGGGGTATAATAAAAATAACCCTGTGCTGTTATTCTTACACGGGGGTCCTGGCGTACCATCCTATTCTTCTGTACATGAGGACCTGAAAGGATTGGAAAAATTATTCACCATTTGTTATTGGGAACAGCGTGGTGCGGGCATGTCTTTTTCAGGCAAACTAAACCCTGCAAGTATGAGTACGGGGCAATTGGTAGAAGATGCGGCAGAAATAACGCGTTACCTGATGAAGAAATTCAACAAACAAAAAATCTATCTCATGGGTCATTCATGGGGCAGTTTTCTTGGCTCATTCACCATACATAAATATCCTGAACTGTATAGCGCTTATATCGGTATCGGTCAACTTGCCAATGCCTACCTATCAGAGCAGGAGTCTTTTGCTTTTGCGCGTGCTGAAGCTGTAAAAAGAAAAGATAAAAATGCTATCGCTGTTTTAGAGAAGCTGACACTGCCTTCAAAAAATGCGACTGGGAAGGAATGGTGGGACTACTTCCAGGTACAACGTAAATACGTATATGAATACGGTGGATCCCTGTATGGAAAAAGCAGGAGCACTTTTGCCATGAAAAAAGCGATTCTTTTTTGCAGGGAATACACATTAATGGATAAAATCAATTTCGCAAGAGGGATACGTTTTTCGCAGGTAAACCTGGATGGCCAGTATATGAATATTGATCTCAATGTTTCGTTGCCCGAACAAAAGATACCGGTATATATATTCCAGGGATTGTACGATCAACAAACCACTTACGCAGGCGCCAAAGCCTATTTCGATCACCTGCTTGCCCCGGAAAAACATTTTTATACATTTGCACATTCAGCCCATTTGCCGCATATACAGGAATATGCACGTTTTGAAAAGATAGTGAAAGAAGAAATACTGGGTCAACAAAATCAGGATTGAGAGACCCTGGCAATGAAATAGGCGAATTTGAAATAACTGCTTCCTGCTTAATTACTATATAAAACAACCTTCATGTTAGGACTACGCACAACAATATATAAAGTAAGTGATCTTGCAAAAGCCAAAGAATGGTATACTGCTATTTTTCAAACGCCCCCTTATTTTGATCAGCCATTTTACGTGGGGTTTAATATCGGCGGCTATGAACTTGGACTGCAGCCGGAAGAGACACCAGTGAGCAATAAGACAGAAAATGTTATTACCTATTGGGGAGTAACTGAAATCGACAAAGAATTTGACCGCCTGATCAAAGCCGGCGCCACGGTACATGAAGCTCCGCAAAATGTAGGAGGAGAAATAGTAGTAGCCAGTATCAAAGATCCCTGGGAAAATGTAATCGGTCTTATTTATAATCCTGAGTTCAAATTACCAGGCTAACCGTATCAGTACTTAATATTAAAGACATGATCAATAAATTTATTTCAGGCTTTGTATCGGGCTGTATTCTTTTGTTACTTACTTCCTGTGGAAGTACAAAAAAGATAGCCGCTAAAACAGACAAGCCCCTCTCTCCTGCCGCGTCACGGGAGTTTCGTGCCGCCTGGGTAGCGACCGTTGCTAATATCAACTGGCCAACCAAACCAGGTCTTTCTTCTGAAGAACAGAAAAAAGAAGCAATTGCTTTGCTTGATTTCCTGCAGCAAAAACATTTCAACGCGGTTATTTTCCAGGTGAGACCGCAATGCGATGCATTATATAATAGTTCACTTGAACCCTGGTCTTATTATCTCACCGGCGAACAGGGCAAACCTCCTGCTCCGTATTATGATCCGCTGGAGTTCTGGATAAAAGAGGCCCATGATCGCGGTATGGAATTACATGTCTGGCTTAACCCCTATCGCGCGCATCATAAAGATGGCAAAGAAATAAGTGAGCAGTCTATTGTAAAAAAACACCCGGAGCTTGTAGTAAAACTAAAAGAAGGTTATTGGTGGCTTGATCCTTCCAAAAAAGGAACGCAGGACCACTCCATAGCAGTCGCGATGGACATTGTAAAAAGATATGATATTGACGGTGTTCATTTTGATGATTATTTTTATCCCTACCCTTCTTATAATGGTGGCGCTGATTTTCCCGACGACGATAGCTGGGCTGCTTACCAGCAACAGGGCGGCAAATTATCCCGCGGTGACTGGCGCAGGGAAAGTGTGAATGTTTTTATTGAGCGCCTGTATAAAAATATCAAGGCAGAAAAACCATTTGTAAAATTTGGATTAAGCCCGTTCGGCATATGGCGCCCGGGCTACCCGGCATCAATTGCAGGATTTGACCAGTACAACGAGTTATATGCAGATGCAAAACTTTGGCTGAACAAAGGCTGGATCGATTATTTTGCTCCGCAATTGTACTGGCCTATCAACAGGATCGCACAAAGCTTCCCCGTATTACTGGGTTGGTGGGCGTCGGAGAATACATTGCAGCGGCATCTTTGGCCTGGGATAAGCCTGGGCACTGACACCAGCGCGAAAAATGTAAATGAGGTACTCAGCCAGATCATGATCAGCCGCGGTATGCTCCCGCAAAGCATGGGAATCGTGCATTGGAATATTGGCTCCATTATGAAGAACCCCAACCTGGCAAAAGCAGTTATAGAAGGGCCCTACAAACAGGACGCACTGGTACCGGCCAGCCCCTGGCTTGACAATAAAGCTCCTGCCTCGCCCATCACTTCAACAAGAGCAGAAACAGGAAAACTGAATATAAGCTGGACGCATCCTGATGAAAAAGACGTATTCAGATGGGTGGTATATTATAAGTATGGAAATAACTGGCAGTACGCAGTACTGAACAGGAATGACCGTTCATTTTCATTATCGGCTACCATTAACAATACCAGGCTGACTAAAATAGCAGTAACCGCTGTAGACCGTTCGGGAAACGAAAGTATGTTCACCGAGGTCGGTGCAGAGAATTAATAGTAAAAATAATTACTTCGTACGTTTTATATTTTATCAGCAACCGGGCAGAATAGCTTCTTGTTACTGTGGAAGAATATTCCTGTAGTGAAACAAAAATTCCCTGTCATGCTCATTTTTTGTTGAAATGCAGGTGGAGCGGCGTATTACAGTGCCGATTTCTTATAAATCCGATTGGCACAATTTTTCTATTAACAGCTAAAACAACTATAGTATATGAAAAATTGGCTCAGAACCTTAATAGCGGGATATGCAGGGTACAAATGGGGAGGCGGTTGCCTCGGATTTATTGCGGTTTTCGCGATTGTTTATTACCTGACAGGGCATTGCTGATTTAAAAGAGAATTGCAGGTTTACTAACCAGTGTATAATAAACATACCCTATCGACATGTATGGTCAATAGGGTATGTTTTATAATAGAAGCTTGTAGTAATTTAGTTTTCCAGCATTCCGTCTGTTTTCCATTTTTTGAAAGCCGTGATCGTGCTATCATTTAGTTTGGTTCTTTTAAAGGGCATAAATCCCCTTGAGCCTGGCTCCAGTTCAATACGGCGAACGATCTGGTCTATGTCCTCTTTCACATTAGCATAATTATCATACGGCTTTTTATTCCCGCCTTTTGAGGGAATATGGCAGGGGCTGCAATAGGTTGTTACAAGTGTTTTCATATCCGTATCAAAAGTAGATTTTGGAATAGCTGCTACCGCCTTTTTAGAGGAGTGGCAGTTAGAAAACAAAATAAGCACGGCAGTTGTGGTTAAAAGAACCAGGGTTTTCTTCATGTTGGTGGAAATTTAGTTCAATATAGAAAAAATCCACACGCCGATAAAATTTAAGATGAAGAACACGCTTGTTTTGAGTTCAACCGCCGGCTTTTTATACAATCGATTAAACCCTGATCGAGCCTTCTACACCGCCATCGGAGCCCTTACCCGTCAACGCGGCCACTGCAATTTTTATCATGGATACCAATTTCCCGTTTTTTGTATCCCAATAATGTCCTTCCTCGGGGCTTATCTTTATCACGCTGATCTCAGGATCATCCTCTCCTTCTGTAAACCAGGCTTTCGCAATCGGATTCCACAATTCATGTATCTTATTTTTATCCTGTAAAATACGGGCAGAGCCAGACAGGGAAAGATAATGCTGCTTACCGGTATCCGCATACATCAGGTATACACGGTCGTCTTCTTTTATCTGCATATTTTTTACACTATCCTTGCTGCTGAGAAACCATAAATTCCCTTCTTCATCTACTTTTTGTGTAGACATAGGTCTCGATACGATCTTATTATTTTCATAGGTACAAAAAAGACAGATCTTTTCTTCAGCAAGCTCTTTCAACTTATCTACAGCCTCTGTGCCGGACAAATTGGTTGTATCCTCATTCTTTGTTGATTTGTTCATGATTTTTTTATTAGCTAAAATCACAAACCATACCATATCAATATTGCTTTCGCTGATCAGGCTACCGGCTTTCAATGTAGAATTACTTGCTCAACAGAAATAAAGAAAGGTTTATTTACCCGATAACCATAGAATCTCATCTTTATCCATGATAAAAAGACAGTATAGCATCAATTAAAAAGGGAAAACAAGAAGGCAACATTAAAACAAAGGGTTGAATCCGCTTTTTACTGATCGCCGGCTATGATCATTTTTTTCGTTGTTATTACTCGCCCTTCTGCTGAAATAAATCCTATGAAATAAGCCCCCTGGATCTGCAGATCAAGTCCTATAACAGTACGTCCATTCACCTCTTCCTGTTTTATTTTCTGACCTAAGGCATTCCAGATAATAATGCTCTTTACAGGGAACGCGCCACTGATACCAGCATAAAAATGTCCGCCCGAAGGATTTGGCCAAATGGTTATACCCTTATCCTCTGGTCGGCCACCCACCGGCACTATTTGCGAATACAATTGAAGTCCATTATAATCTACCAGCACAAGGCGGTAATAGCTGATGCCGCGGTAACTATTAGGATCCCGGCTGCTATAATTTATAAAATTATAACTTATGCCACCAATGGTTTTTGAAAAAACAGTATCCACATTCGTAAAGCCGGTCTCATTGCTTAAGCGGCGCTGAACAATAAAATAGTTTGTATTGATCTCTGGTTTAGTAGTCCAGTTGGCACTCACATTATCCCAGTCGGTCCGGTAAGCCCAAAATCTGAACCTTGTTTTTGTAAGACTGGTATCAGGGATTTCACTACTCAGTTTTGTAAAATAACTTTCAGTTTCAATCTTCCCGTTAAACTGTCGGCTATTCATGCCTCCGTTCGCATCCGGCGTACCGGTAGTAAGCGAACCAGGTGTTATGGGAGTTAGCTGGGGTGACCCTGTATCCCAACGTGCATTCATGAACTGGGAAACAAAACTATGATCGCGATTAATTCTGAACTGGCTGCCTTCTTCTGTTAGCAGATGTTGCAGCTGCACCGTCACTATATCTTTGCCTGGCCTTAATAGTTTGCCGATCTGCCAGGTTTTGTTTACAGAAAGATCGGCCAGGTTGATCCCGTTGCTCCTGTTCATTCTTACACTATCATCTACCCGTACATAAAAATCATCAGGATCAGTATGCTGCAGGTAAATACCTGCCGGGGTATACTTATCAGCGCTAATACCCACGGGAAAAATAACCAGCCCATTGTCTTCGTTCATATTTTCTCTTACAAGAGCTCCTTTACCGGTAATGACAAACCTGTTCTCGTTATATCCACTGATAAGGCCCGGACCTTTATCGCCTGTAATGATGCTATTTTCTTCGGCATGTACATGACCGTTTACAAAATGAAGCTGGTTCCGGATCCTTGATGTGCTATTAATCAATTTTACTCCCCAGGAATTGTCCAGCCATACATTCGAAAAAGAAGGGCCTGTGCGGGTCGCGATATTATATCCGCCTGACAATATTTGTTGCTGGTCGATATCAGCAGGTAATGAAAGATCAGGTAACAGAAACCTAAGAATGCCTCCTTCACCGGTATTGCCATTGCCGTTGTTACTTTCATCAGTGATCAGGGACTGAAGATCATTCTCCCATTTTTTTCCTTTGAAGTTGACCACTGATCTTTTGCCAAACCCAAGTTGCCCGTTATTAATGACATTGGAAAAGATGGTAGCCGTGTCTCCGTTAAAAAAGACCTTTCCTGATTTTGGAACAAAAAAACCTTGTTGCGCATAGCCCTGCATTACAACCAGCAAAAACAGGATGCTAAAAAGATACCTATAGCTGGCTTTTGATTGATGCATGAACAAAAGTTAATTCAATTACCTTCTACCCGGATATAGATCGTTGTTGTGGTAGAAGTATGCGCCTCCAATCCTTCAATATTACCCCCGATAAGTACACCGGTAAGTTTACTTTCCACCACGCGGATATTGATCGTGGATGTAGTATTACTTTCAACGGTAGCTATTGGGGCGGTAGCTACAGTGGTGGTGGTTTTTGCATTGGCTGTTACCTGTATACTTAGAATCGAAGTAAATCCTACGTTCGCAGGTATCGTAATCGTTTGTGCGCCGGTTGCCGTATTCGTTACCTCAGCTATCCATATCTTGGTGATACCGTCTACTGTAGCACTGCCACCAATACCACCTGTATAAAATACTGGTTTCTTTGCCCGTACCACTTTACCTGTCGCATCAACGCCCAATACTCCTGCGCCGGTAGTGGTTGCGGAAGAAGACGTAAGATTCTCCAGCCGCAAGCCTGCATCATCTGTCACTCCCGATTTTACATGAAGAAATGTAGATGGTGAAGTAGTGCCAACACCTATATACCCGGTTCCGTTGATACGCATGCGTTCATTCGTCGTGGCAAAACCGCCGGTAAAGAAACGAAGGTTCTTACTGACTGTACCGTTACCGATCACCAGGTCATTGCCTGTACTATAGAGGTATCCATTATTGGCGCCAGTCAGTATCGGGTATGTATTATCTGTAAACCCACTGGAATTGATCCCCATATCGATATAATTCGCCGCCTCAGTTCCATTATCAGCGGTTGCTACCAGGTCTGAACTGGCTACAGTTCCGCTCGATTGATTCTGGATATTAAACTGAAGATAATTATTGATACTTCCTCTCCCTTTTATCAGGTTATAAGAAGTAGTGGTGCCCGCGTCTATAAGTAATTTCTCAGGGTTTGAGCCATCAAAGGTCGACGTACCAATAGCCGCGTTGCCCGCGTTACTGATACGCATCCGTTCAGCATTATTGGTAATAACGCTGAGATCATAGTTATCCGTTGATCCGAATTTTTTGACAGCCCCGGTCGCATTGCCATTTACTGACCAGTAATTATTGAATGTCTCCGCAAGCGGCATGGCTTTCCAATAGCCACCCGAACGAACATATAACTGACGGGTTGGAATAAAATAAATCACCATCCCATCCGGCGGAGACATCGTATTCATTGCGGTCGTATCGGAAATACGCACCAGTAGCAAACCCTGGTTATCTGAGTTCAATTCAAGTAAAGCCGATTTCTGCACAGTGTACGGGTTTTTCCCCAGCTTTAATTGCTGGGAGAAAATCACGCCAGTATAAAAAAGGCATACTACACCTGTTACAAACAGTTTCAATATCCGCATGATAATATGCTTTGAGCACGTGCTTATTTTTTTATAACATACCAGTTGCTACCATCTGTTTGCAGCGTCACATATGTCCAGTCGTTATATATCACATAAGAACTGCCGCCATCAATGGTAGAAGAGGTTGGTGTGATCGTAAGCTGGTTATCTATGCCACCCGTACCGATCTTTTTGATTGTGTAGATACGACCAGCGATGCTTGATACTGCAGGTAATGTAAGGGTAATGGCTCCAGATGTTGTATTGGCAAGGATCGTATTGTCTGTGCCTATTATGCTGTAATTAGCAGAGATCGTTTTAATCGCCATAGCGATCGAACCATCTACCTGCATTGTAGAGTTAGCACTTCCGGCACTACCTACCAATATCGCTTTTTGGGCAGACACGCTGTCCTGGAATGATTTCGATCCCGCAAAACTCTGTGAATTGGTTGTCACCACACCACGGGCACCAATACCCGCGTCAGGAACATTCAGGTAAATACTATCTGCACCGTTAGTGGTGATAGTAAGATCAGTGCCTGCTTTTTTAAAGGCGATTCCCTGCACACTATCCCGGTTGCCGTTGATATTCTGGATAGCCTTGCCAAATGCCGATGAACTTACTTTCCTTTTTTCAACAAGTCCATTTGTGATCACCAGCACTGAATCTGCCGCGCTGTTGTTGGCCACATTGTTCAATGTCAGCGTACCATCCGCGGTGGTATTACCTGCAAAGGTTTTATTACCACCGAATGTTTGCGCACCGGCCGTTACAATACCAGGATTGGTTGCATCAGCAGCATGTAAGACGATCTGTCTTGAAGTACTGTCCGACACGATAGAAGCGCCATTTACATTCGGTGTATTAGCAACCGCACCAATGGTAATGGTTTGTATACCACTTTGTATTTTTTGCCAGTCAGTAAAGGTTAAAAACCCGTATGGTTTATTTGCCGGCGATGAGCCGTTCTGAACAGGCAGATAGATTGCGATTGTACTGTCAGCCGCCCTGTTCTCTATCGCCACGGTATCCGTGGTTATACTTGCAGCGGCAGTAATTGACAGGGTTTGTTTCTGAATACCATTGATCGCCTTGATCGCATTCTGAAAAGCGGAAGAAGACATTGTTCTTTTATAAACAGAACCATCCGGATTGAGTACCAGCACATCCAGTTCTGTTGAACCAGCTGCAAGGTTTTCGAATTTTACAGAACCGTCTACATTCAGTTTAGCTGTTGGATTAGTGGTACCAATACCCACATTACCCGCAGCATCTACCCTTAACCTTTCTGTATTATCAGTCCGGATAACAAGTGGTTGTCCATCTACGGTCCCAATAAAGTTATTAGCAGGGTTTGTACCGCTATTACCATTAAGTGACCAGTTGGAAGATGCTTCAGAAAGATCAGCGATCTTTTTCCAGCTTCCGTTACTTCTTAAACGGAGACTTTTATCACTGTTCAGGTAAATGATCATACCATCAGGAGGAGTGAGCGCATTGATCGCTGCAGTGTCCGCAAGTCTTGGCAGCAGCAAACCCTGGCGGCTGCTTTCCAATTCAAGTATGGATGATTTTTGGATGTTGGTAGGATTATCTCCTACTTTAAGCTGTGCATTTACAAACACTGTTGTAAAGAAAGAAAAAATAACGAATAGCGTAGCTTTGCCCCTTTGTGTAAAGAGAATTTTCATAGAATAAGGTTTAATTTCAGGTTTATAGTTCTGTTAACTATAACATCAAAGATTGTTATTAATTGTATAATTCCAAATAGCGGAATTTCGAGCTTTTCAAATATTGACCTTCTTTACATCATTTAATAAGACATTACTCTTAAATGATCAAGTAACTTATCAGCATACGGTAAATGCAATAAACAAGAAGCATACATTACAAACCATTGACCAATAATATTCAAGCGCAATAAATTTTATAGAAACCTTTATTAGTTGCAAACGGCGTTGATATTTATCAATATTTTTCATAATGCAGGAAATATTATTTTCCATTGCCTGATACAGCAGCATAACAAGGTTAATACACGTACTTACACGGGGGGTTAAATCACCCTAAGAATAGAGAAGTTAAGATGAGAGTGATCTAATCTTCCTGTTTTACCGGAGTAAGGTTATAAGCGCCTGGCTTTAGTAAATCGTTGTGAAAACAGTCTTTGATGCAATAAGTAAACCGGCAAAGAGCTTATATATAGTGAAGAGAGCAGACTAGGGATTAAATTTTATTACCTCGAAATCAGCTCCCCTGACCTGTCCAAGTTTACGCAGATCATCATTATCCCATCTTTCATCAGGAGCGCCGCTCAGGTATAAGTTGCTGCCGATATCAGCCAGTATCAGTCCATATTTTTTCATCGCTTTTAATATCACCTGATTTGCGGTTGAATAACCGCTGATATCAAAACCGGCCTTTAGTCTTATTTTGGCACCGAAGGGCAGTGAGCTGAACTGGCCACCGCTACTATTCACTTTATGCCGGGCAGGAGAGATATAAGCAGGCTTTACTTTGGAGGAGTTGAGTGTGAAACGAATTGCATGATCGATTTCGCCTTTTATTATTTCATCATATCGAACAAGGCCCGGAAAGATCGGAAGACCTGCTGCATCGGCTGATGTCCAACCTTCCGCGCGCAAGGCATTGGAGCCAAGATTGAAGATAGCGCCTGACGAAGCTTCCCATTTCCCGTTATTTACAGAAGCGTTGTATAACTCATACAATATGCCGTTTTCTATATCAACCGTGATCACATGACTATCACCGCCGCCGTTGCCTTCGATAGGAGCAGTCAATGGGATCGCATAGGGTCCGGCATCGCTTTCCTTGCCATAGTTTCCATCATAACTATTCGCCCTGAAATTGATCGCGTTTTTTTGTTGGCTGCCGCATACGACCATATAGGGAATACCGATAGGGGCTCCTTCCCATAGACCGCTTCCAAAATCAGCTTTTAAACCAATGCCCGAAAAACCGGCGATGATCTGTGTATTATATGCGTCGGTAGCTGCTGTTGATATATCCAGATTCCAGGGATTATCGGCAGGGAATATCTTTATGTTTTCGGCCCCGGCCTTTATTGCAGTACAGGTTGTGCCTGGTCCGGTGCCCGGAGTATCATCAGGAGTTGCATCATTCTTTTTACAGGATGATAGTAACAGCAGGCTATTTAAAGAAAACAAAAGGAAAAGGCGGGATTTCATACGGTCAGATTTTATACAAAATAGACATTCGTGCATTAGCAGCCAATCGTAGTTTATGCTGAAAATACACGCAGCATTCACACGATACAAAAAACATTCCATTATCAATCAATTGCCAAAATCATGACAACCGCCACAACTACCACAAACAAACAATCTCTTTTCAGCGCGATACTCGTCACCTGGCTCATCGCCGGCACAGCTGACGGGCTTGCAGCCTGTATCAATTTCTACATTAATACAGGCAAAGGGCCCGCTCCTGTTTTTAAGTACATCGCAAGCGCTATATTCGGAAAAGAGGCTTATACTAGCGGCAATACGATGATTATATGGGGTATTCTTTTTCACCTGTTGATCGCATTCATCTTTACAGCTTTCTTTTTCTTTCTATACCCAAGACTTGCACTGTTCCGAAAAAATAAGATCCTGGTTGGGATAGCTTACGGAATTTTTGTTTGGTTGGTGATGAGCCAACTGGTTGTTCCTGCCAGCAGGATCCCGGCCGGCCCTTTTCATTGGGATAAAGCCATCATTGCCATACTAATTCTCATATGTTGTATAGGTCTGCCGATCAGTTTGTTTGCTAACCGGTACTATGAATTCAAAATTCAAAAGTAAAAATTAAAAAATAGCCCCGTATCGCCTGGCGAACTCCTGTTTTGAGCTTTGTATTTTTTAATTCAATGTCGTTTAGTAAGGGTTTGCAGCGTTTTCAAGTAGATGGTTTTACTGGCGGCATCGGCTTGACTGGCCTAAAGTGGTTTTAACAGGGAAATACGGGGAAATATCAGGTGTTGATCTGAAGATATTTATAAAAACGGAGCCACGGAGGGTTAAAAGAAGATAGTACATTTCTCATTGATCTGTGCCTCCTTATTCTAAACTTGAATTTTAAAAAGAGATCAGGAATTGAATCCGGCATAAATAGAAACAATGATTACCCGTGATGCCATGTTAATATAAATTTTAGGAAAGCCTTCAGTTCTACATAGTTCCTGTTGCACGCAATTCCATAATAGCTCTATTGAACACCTGTTTCTGCCACAGAAATCTCCGTAAGTGTTAGGAGGCTATTTTTGAATTTTTACTTTTGAATTTTGCATTTATACCGAAACCCCGATCTGGATTAATTACTTCATATCCGGTAATTTTGCGGCACTTTATGTTACAGGCAACCGTTCAGACATACCGCAATGCATACACCGGTTTATCCAGGTCTACCTGGTTGCTGTCCGTGGTAATGGTCATTAATCGCAGTGGCACTATGGTCATCCCTTTTATGACCTTGTATCTTACAAGCGCTAAAATGGGTTATAGCATTGGCCAGGCAGGGTTTGTATTTGGCTTGTTTGGTCTTGGTGCCTTCAGCGGAGCATGGTTTGGTGGAAAATTGACAGATAAGATTGGCTTCTACCCTGTGCAAATGATCACCCTGATCGGTGGTGGCCTTTTATTTATTGCATTGGGTCAAATGAAGACATACCCATTGATCTGCCTGTTTACCTTCCTGGTAAGTTTTATCAACGAGGCTTTTCGCCCAGCCAATTCAACGGCTATCGCTTATTATAGTACCACCGAAAACCGCACCCGTTCGTATGCGCTCAACAGGCTGGCTATAAATGTTGGCTGGGCATTGGGCAGTTCCATTGGAGGCATTATTGCCAAGTTCAATTATGAATTATTATTTTGGATAGATGGGTTTACCAATATTTCAGCGGCGCTGCTTATGTGGTTTTTTCTAAAGCCGATCGATCATAAAGCGCACCAGCAGGCTAATCTTTCTGCTCTACCCGCTTTATCGGCTTATCGCGATAAGACCTTTATCATATTTCTTGTAATAACAATACTCTTTGCTGCCTGTTTTTTCCAGTTATTCACCAACCTGCCTGTATTTTTTAAAAAGGAGTTGCATCTTTCCGAACCATATATTGGTTTCCTCATGGCCATCAATGGGATCATTATCGCGCTGGTAGAAATGGTGCTCGTTTACAAGCTGGAAGGAAGGAGAAGAAGTATGCTATATATCACAACCGGCGTGGCGCTCTGTGGTATCTCGTTCTTGCTGCTGAATGTGCAGGCTGCGGGCGTTATAGTGGGGCTTACCATGATTATCACAGTGACCTTTGGTGAAATCTTTTCGATGCCATTTATGAACAGTTACTGGATCGAACGTTCCGCTATCTCCAACAGGGGGCAATATGCTGCTTTATATACCATGGCCTGGTCTGCGGCGCAAACATTGGGACCAATGGCCGGGGCACAACTTGTTCAACACTATGGATTCAATTTATTATGGTGGGTAGTGGGAGGATTATGCTTGCTGGCTTCCGTAGCCTATTATAAATTATTATAAAGCTTCGTCGCTGTTCCCTTTCAAGTTACCCGGGTAGCTTCGGTGACGCTTCATTATTTCTTAAAAAGAGGAAAGCTTATAATCCCCTATTTTTGTTCAAATTAGTAGCAAATGCGTAAATCCTGTTTATTGTTTATCGTAGCATGTACCAGTTTTTTCTCCTCCTTGCAATCGCAGCAGCTTCAGCGTCCGAAATTAGTGGTGGGCATTATGATCGACCAGATGAGATGGGATTATCTTTATCGTTTTTATGACCGTTATTCAGCGGATGGTTTTAAACGGATGCTAAACCAGGGTTTTAGTTGCGAGAATACATTTATTCCTTATACGCCAACCTATACAGCAGTCGGCCATACAAGTGTATATACCGGGTCGGTACCGGCCATCACCGGTATCATCGGTAACAACTGGTATCGCAGGGATCTTAAAAGAAGCTGGTATTGTTCAGAAGACACTTCTGTATCATCTGTGGGAAGCAGTTCAAATGCCGGCAAAATGTCGCCCCGGAATATGCTGACCACCACCATCACCGATGAGCTGAGGCTGGCTACCAATTTTCAAAGTAAAACGATCGGTATTGCCTTAAAGGACCGCGGATCTATCCTACCTGCGGGCCATACCGCGAACGCGGCGTATTGGTTCGACAATGCAACGGGAGGCTGGATCACAAGTACCTACTACATGAATGAACTACCAGACTGGGTTAAAAAGGTCAATGAAAAAAAATTGCCTGATCAATACCTTTCACAGAACTGGAATACATTGTATCCAATCAATACCTATAAACAAAGCACGGCGGACAGTAAACCTTATGAGGCTTCTATCAGCGGTGAAGACAATACCTTTCCACACGAGACGGCTGCCCTTGGCCAGTCCACCAAATATGAAGCATTCCGCCAGACACCTTACGGCAACAGCTTTACTTTTGAAATGGCGAAGGCAGCTGTAGACGCTGAAAAATTGGGGCAAAGGGGAATAACCGATTTTTTAGCTGTCAGTTTTTCTTCTACTGATTATATCGGCCACGCTTTTGGCCCCAATTCTATCGAGATCGAAGACACTTACCTGCGATATGATAAGGATATTGCTGCTTTTTTCCAATACCTGGATGCTAAGGTCGGTAAAGGCCAGTACCTTGTTTTCCTGACAGCGGATCACGCTGTGGCGCATGTTCCGGGTTTCATGAAAGAAAATAAGATACCAGCCGGTACGTTTGATGATGCCGATGTAAGAAACTGGCTGAATGAGAATGCGGAAAAAAAATTCGGCGTAAAGAAAGCTATAGAAACAGTCATGAACTACCAGTTATACATCAACTATACAGCACTGGCAGAAAATAAAACAGATGAAAATGAATTCAGGAACTGGGCCGTTAGTGAATTAAAAAAGCACCCTGCCATCATGAGCGCTTTTGATCTGCATGAATTACCTTCTACTCCACTTCCTGAAAAGATCAAGGACATGGTCACCAACGGTTATAATCAAAAACTAAGCGGTGACATTCAATTTATCTTCATGCCTCAGTGGTTTGATGGCGGCCCTAAAGGCACTACACATGGGTCCTGGAATCCCTATGATTCACATATTCCCCTGCTTTGGTACGGCTGGAAAATAAAACCAGGTAAAACCAACCGGGAGGTAAAGATGACAGATATTGCCAGCACCGTAGCCGCATTGTTACATGTACAGATGCCTAACGGATCGGTAGGGCATGTAATAGAAGAGATAACCAAATAAGCGGCAAATTCATCCGTAATGATAGTGAAAGACCCCTCTTTATTATTTATTTAAAACCTCCCATCATGGAAATAAAAGACTTATTCGAAAAAGCAATGGCCGAAAGTAAAACATTGACAGAAAAGCCATCCAATGAAGTATTACTACAGTTATACTCATTATACAAACAATCTACGGAAGGTGATGTAAATACTGAGCCGCCATCCAATCCCTTTGATTTTGTAAACAAAGCAAAACATGATGCCTGGTCCGCATTAAAAGGAAAAAAAAAGGATACGGCCATGCAGGAATATATCGACCTGGTCACAAAACTGAAAGGATGAAGATGATCCCCAAAAACTAACCCTCTTTATAGTATATAAAAAGAAATAGTCCCGCTTTCGCAGGACTATTTCTTTTTATAAGTCGAATAATCTCTTTCTTCTTCTTCTTCCCTCTTTCACTCCTTAGTTCGGGCTACGCTCCAAACTCCTGAAATCCACACTTACCAATTTACTTACACCCGGCTCCTGCATGGTTACACCATAGATCACGTCTACTGTGCTCATTGTTGTCTTATTGTGTGTAACAATGATAAACTGGGAATTATCACTGAACTGGCGGATCATA
>CAZGSG010000083.1:0-20784 GCA_964528095.1 uncultured Terrimonas sp. | reverse complement strand
ACAAACGGTTATGAACTTGAATAGATAGAACAAATACAACGCACTCTTATCTTGTGGCTTGAATTGGGGGCACCACTGACCTGCGATATCTGTACACCCGCTACCTTACCAACCAGTGCCTGGCTTACAGTTGGAGCACCCAGGTTAAGCTCACTTGCTTTTACACTGGAAACAGCCCCGGTAAGATCGGTCTTTCGTACACGCTGATAACCTACATATACTTCTTCCAGTATCTTGGTGTCTTCTTTGAGGCGTACAGAAACAGAAGCGTCGCTCACTTTTATTTCAGCGGGGGCATAACCTGTAATAGAGATCAACAGGATACTACCCTGCTCTGCATCGATGGTAAACCGTCCCTGTGCATCGGTTTTCACTGCATCCCTGGTTCCTTTTATCTGTACAGTTACACCTTCAAGCGGTTGCTCTTTTTCATCTGTAACTGTGCCTGAAACTGCCAGGACCTGTTTGTACTCATTAAAAAAATGTTTTTCAGCGGCCTGCATCTGGGGTTGACTGATTCCCAGGACAGCCAGCAGCAGTACTCCACAACGGCTTAAAAAAAGCATACGCCTTAAGCCACTACTGGTAAATGTTCTTGTTTGCATACGTTTTAGTATTATTAGTTATCGGTTGGTTTAAAAAAATTACCAGGCAATGCTCATCGTGTTAACATTATTCTTGCGGGAAGAGCTTACAGCAATTCCTTTATTGTTCGTACCTAAAAAAGTGAAGCCTTCCAGTTCATCGGCTCTATCGATATCAATTACCTTGACCACTTCTTCCTTTCCTGAAGCAAGGGATTTTTCCAGGTCTACATAGGTAAATCTCCATCTCCTGCCCTCTATTTGATTTTGTATGAGTAGCAACTGTCCCTTATCAGCTATCCATTTCAGGTTTTGCACCCAGGGCGAGCAACTGAATTTTCTATACACGACTCCTTTCTCCGAAGTCTTTTTTGCCTTTGCCAATACAGCGGGATCATATAACCGCACTTCATTATTTTTTCCGCCATAGTCAGCGGTGGCCACATAGCTTTTCTTGCGAAACTGTATATATTCAGGGCGTGTTCCCTGTATGCAGGCATCATCTTCAATTGTATTCAGCAGGTTGCCGTCCAGTGTGCCTGTTTTTTGCAAACCCTTCCAGTCGATACAATAGATCACGGCCCTCCACAGTGTACCCTCGGTATTCAGCCGGATACTATTACCGATAAAAACAGGGTCTTTTCCATTATAAGCGATCCCTGTTGGATGATTGATCACATCGGTATCATTCAGCGTCAGTTTCATTTCCCTGCCCAGGTATGCCAGGCTATCTCCCTGCGTTTTGTATTCTCTTATTACGCCTATTTCCCTATCGCCGTATAAAAAGATCCTGCCATCCTGGTAAGAAATTCCCTGGCATGCGCCAAGCGAATCCACGCTATAGGCTTTATCGATCTTCATATCCAGGATGTAGCTGAAGGAGAGAAATAACACTGCCATCAACAAACTCAAACAGGTAAAAATGTATTTCATATAAAACTTTTTATGGCACTAAGGATCCATTGGTTCTTTCGGGTTAATATGCAGGGCTTCGATCAGGGGATAGAATTCCATCTCGGTTTCGCTTAACCGGGTTCCGTTCTTATAAGGCGTTTCGTTCAGTTCCTTCAGACAACGATCGATCAGTGTCTTCTCAATCATGGAACTTTGACCGCGGGTAGTACAGCTGATACCCATCTTATCGAACGGAATTCCATACCGGTACATCAGTCTCACTGTATTTCGCATATTCGTGGTCGTATGTCTTGCATGTGGCTCAATGATTATGGCATTGGCCGGTACATGCATTTTTTCAATTAAATATTGTTTCATCTCCGTTGCTTCACAGTATTTCGTTTTATATGGATGTACCTTGCCGCCCGAGGGAACAATAAATGGCGCCAGCCCTTTGTGGTATTGCATGGCGGCAAGCCTGCAGCGAAGCATTCCTTCCGCGCTTAATGGTACTGCCGGATCATCTGGCCCCGCACCCGGAAGCATGATCACCGAATACTTATAATCATTCCATTTGATCGTTTTTATACGGTCATATGCCGCTTTATTTTCTCCTTCGGTCATCGGCTCAAAGTCTGCTGCCTGTTCCCTTTCATTGATCTCAATAAAACGAAGCGCGGCGGTAAGCGAAGGGGCAAAAAAACTGGCTTGCGTTTTATTTTCCTGCGTAACAAGTGAAGTTGTATTATACAGCAGGCTGATATAACCAGTAAGAAAATTATTGTTGTTCCGGGGATCGCGTGTATTGAAACTGATCGAATCAATATTCGGATAATTAGGCTTCCGGCCTTCCGCATATACGCCTATTGCAAAATTGATCCCTTCCGCATCCTGTGTCCAGGCTTTTGCCAGCATTTCCGCGGCGGGTAATTCCTGAAACAGGATATATGCGCCTGAGGGAACAAGCTGCTCTTTTACCAGTTTGCCTAATGCATTAGATGGCTGGTACAGGACTTTTAGTCGTTCAGCAACCATATTGATCTCCGCTTCGCTGAACTTCATGCTATTGGTATAACAAAATCCATCTCTCCCACAGGTCTTCAGTGCGCTATTGATAGAATCCACTTTTGAAATACCCAGTGTTTTTAAATATGAATCGTTTTCCAATAATTTTTTTACAGCGGGTAGTTCCTGGAAAAGTGTGAGCAGGTAGTAGTTCTTTGACTGTACATAATTATTCCCGCTTATAAATTTATACCGGGCATCAGGGTGGTTATTCTGTGCAATGCTATGGAGTATAAAAACAAAAAAGAAAACAAAGCTTAAAATGGTTCGTTTTGGTATAAGCATCAGACATTGTTTAAGGAGCTGCAAAGTCGTAGGTTTAAGCACTCCAAAAATGCCCGAAAAGAGAATTAATAATTAAGTGTCCTTTATTTTACCATTTTTTAATATTGGAATTGAACCAATGCCGGCAGTAGATTGCGATGTTCGTTGAAGCAGGTCTCTATAATGAATGTATAATTTTTAGAATTTCAATCGCTCTGCCGGTATACAATAACAACCTTTATATGCAGGATTCACTATTGTAAAAATTCTCCCAAAGCGCCTATCACTTATTCCGATCGACCCCAACCACTCACCCAAACCCGCAACCTGCTCACCTAAAACGACAGTTCCGGATTATTTTGTTAGTTTCCGATCCCAATACCAGCCCATGCCCCGGTTTTTAGTACAATTGATCGTTTTTATGTTGCTCTCCGGTCCTTGCCTGTCACAGTCGAAAGAAGACAACTGTGCCAGCCTGATCAGGAATGGGGATATGTACCTGCATCGTTTCAAAGCGGCAGAAGCGCTGGAACAATACAATACAGCTATCACAGATGCAAAAGAGCTGAATAATAATTTCCTGCTGGGCGCCGGTTTTCTCGGAGCCAGCCAGGCATTGTGGTATATAGGAAATTTCAAAAGCTCCCTGGATACTATTAGCCTTGCTCTGAAGTATCTAAGAAAACAACGGGACTTTTCACAACTGGCCACCGCGCTCCGTATTCAAAGCAATATTTATGATGAATCAGGTAATTATGAAAAAGCCTTTGAAGCTGTAAGCGAGGCGCTGGAACTTTGTTACCAGGGTAATGACAACATGAACACCATACTCTCACTTGTTCAGATGGGTGGATTGTATAGAAACATCGGCGACTATGCTACAGCCCTCGATTATTTCAACAGGGCATGGGATATGCATCCCAGGAGAAAGAACTACGACTACAGGGAACTCAGTAACCAGCAGGCAAAACTGTATGCAAACATGGAGCAGTTTGATTCAGCCCTGCTGTTTTATCGCAACGCGTTACCGGGACATCCCATTCCAAGAAATATGTACGGCGGAATGGGCGAAACCCACGTACTTAAAAAAAATTACGCCAGTGCTTATCTTTATCTGATCGGCGCATATAAAGAAGCAACACAGCTTAACGATACTAAAATACTGATGCCTGCCATGATCGCCCTGGGTGAAGTATATTTTAACAGGAAGAATACTGATTCCGCGCTGTACATGGCCAGCGGGGCATTGGAAATAGCCGCAAAAAAAGGTGCCCGGCAGAATAAAAGAGATGCCTTCCGGTTATTGTCTTCTGTTTATGAAGCCCGGAAAGACGACGTTACAGCCTTACAGTATTATAAACTTTATGTGGGCCTCAAAGACTCCGTTATCTCCAATCAATTTAAAGGGCAGCTATACGCTTTTAAACGCGAAGCAAATGATGCGAAACATTTGACGGAGTTGAAAATATTAAAAAGCGAAAAGAACAGGTTGATGGCAAGTATTGCCACCCTCTTCATTGCAGGCGTGTTTATCTTTTTCATTTTAATGCTACGTCATAAAAATGAAAAACTCCGGCTGCTGGAACGCTCTGCTAAATCGGAAATGCAGACATTACGGGCACAGATGAACCCGCATTTTATATTTAACTGTCTCAGCGCTATCAATCACTTTATCCTGAACAGGGATACCGATAAGGCTTCTGATTACCTGACCCGTTTTGCAAGACTGATACGCCTGGTACTGGTCAACTCTGAAAAAAATACTATCAGCCTGGAAGAAGAACTATCCATGCTCCGGCTATATTTAGATATGGAGCAGCTACGTTTTAAAGACGCGTTTGATTACCATATTCATTTCGATACGGCCATTCAACCTTCAATGATCACAGTCCCCTCCTTTATACTACAGCCTTTTTGTGAAAATGCCATCTGGCATGGGTTATTGCATAAAGAAAGTAAGGGAAAGCTCGACATTCATTTTTCCATGGGTAAACAGGCATTGACCTGCACCATCACCGACAATGGTGTCGGGAGAATGAAAGCGGCGGAGATCAAAACAAGATCAGCGGAAAAACAGGCTTCATTTGGTCATAAACTAACAAAAGAAAGATTGAGCCTGTTTAACAATGGGAATACACGAACTACTTCTGTTCTTATTGAAGACCTTAAAAATAAAGACGGGCTCGTTACCGGTACAAAAGTAATTTTGCAGATCAAAAACAAACCGGCATATGATTAAAGCGATCATTATCGATGATGAACCTTATTCCTGCCAGGCATTGATCAGCCTGCTTGAAAGAAATTGCCCGGAAATAAATGTTGTGGCTGTATGCCATAATCCCAAAGATGCGATTACAATAATTGATAAATGGCAGCCACAGCTTGTTTTTCTGGATGTGGAGATGCCACACCTCAATGGATTTGAATTGCTGGAAAAACTAAGCCCTGTACGTTTTGAGATCATTTTTACCACGAGTTATGATCAGTATGCTATCAAAGCTATCCGGTTCAGCGCACTGGATTATTTACTCAAACCGGTTGACCCGGTAGAATTAAAGGTCGCTGTGCAAAAATTCATCAGCCGCCAGGCTTCTTCACTACCACAACAACTGGATATTCTTAAGGCCAGCCTTCATCAACCCTTATCACTCAACAATCGCATTGCACTACCCACCATGGAAGGATTACAGATCGTGCCGGTAGATACGATACTCTTCTGCAATTCCAGCAGCAATTACACCATACTGGTGCTAAAGGACAAACAAAAAATTACCATCTCCCGCACATTAAAAGAGATCGAAGAAATGCTGGAAGGTTATCCTTTTCTGCGGGTGCATCATTCTTTTTTAGTAAACCTGCACGAGATAAAAAAGTATATCCGTGGCGAGGGTGGTACCCTGTTGATGAGCGATGGCTCTACAGTAGATGTATCCCGCTCCCGTAAAGAAGTGCTTTTAAAGAAATTGCAACCCGGCAAATAGCCGCAAACTACTCGCTCATCCCTGTAAGCGGCTCATTCCCGCTGGTTTGTTATTTTCCTCTCCTTTATTTTTATTCCAGAGATCATCTCATAGCTGTTCCAGAGAAAATCTCTAAGCAGTCCTTAAACGGGGATGGATCTTTATCCGTTCCCTATTTTTTAAATAACAGCGCCATAACATCTCTTTTATCATCCTGCCAGGCAATTTGAATATGCTGTCGTTTCTGTTCAAATCGGTTATATAGGTCTGTCGTTTTAGTTTTCACTTTTAAGCAGGCCTTCCAGTTTGCGATAGTCGTCATCCTGGCCGAAAAATTCAGTGCCTGTATTTGCCCCAATTATTTGAATACCCATGCAGTCAAAGCAAATTTTAATAACACCTACAATTTTTGATTTCTTTCTTAGCACCAGAATATCGCGGTAAATGTAAATGCAGGCTGTAGAAACAACCTGCCTGGCTTCTTTTTTACTGAAAATACTATCCAGGCGATCAAAGGTGGATTTATTAATTTTATTTCGTTTGTAATTAATCTGTTAAAGGTTTGGTATAAATAAAGAATCAATAATAGATGCGGGAAAATATCCTAAAACAATTCCCATTTTAATAGAATCCGTTAAAGACTTGGATTGATCTTCATAAAGTTTTGCAACTTCATGCTTGTCAGCCAGGCATCGGTAGTGATCTATTTCGTCATAGAAAAAAAAATTTCTTTCTTTATTGCCTTTGTCGTTTGACTGGCTTGTATTTTCAGAACCGCAGCCAAATAAAAATATAACCAAAATAATGAAGATAGTGTTGTTCATAACTATTTAAGAAAATTAAGAAAATACCGAGTTAATCGAGATGCCCGTTTCCAACCTTAATTAAATCGACAGGTCTTTTGTTCCAATTTTCCGCGTCAGTCATATAATCCTCCCTCATCAAATACATTTCCCTTAAAAAAGATCTCCAAAAATTGATGTAAGGAAGAGATCAACACACTGCCAGTTACTCCGCCGTTAAATATTTCGTAGCCCTCCGATTTTTCTAAGCGCCCTATTATAACACCTGTCCAGGATCCAGATCTAGCATACATTAAACACCTATTACCTCGACCAATAGGCCAAGCCCATAAAAAGTAAAAAAGAAAAGATCATATACACAAACAACCAGACATACCCATTAAAAACCCCATCCCAATTATAAAAGTATACTTCTTTCATTTCTTCCAGTTCTTTCTTCCTTACCAGTTGAGACAAAAGCAGGTAAATAGGTAACATGATCAAAAAAAGAATGAATTGCTTTGCTGTCTTCCCATCAGCAGACGCGATTGGAATAAGACCAACCTTATCAATTGCTATTAAAACCTGCATCAGGTGTATAAAAGCTAACAGGGTCATTGTGCAGATAGTCCTGAAATAAGGGCTGCTATCAGGTCGCCGACCGCCAGAATAATACCGGTAGAAAAGAAAAGCTGCAAATTTGATGAGTTTCATGTATGGCTTGTATTATGCAGGTCGATCAAAAGGGTTTTATGGTTATACTATCCTTCAGTCGATTAAGTAGCACAAACTGTAGGGTTTTTGTAAGGGGTCGCTGACTTCTTACCGGCCTCGGAGAGGCCAATAAATCTCGAACTAAAGACTATTCAATTCTACACATTATAGAGAAGAATGTGATATCCCTTTTCTTATTACCTCACCACTTTGAATTTCCTCTATCTTATCAGGTTCGGGAGTGGCAATAACTTGCGATAAAAAACGAATTGTTCCTTTTTTCCTCCAAACGCTGGTCGCCCATTTAATACCGGCGATCAAACCGGTCATCGCCACGATTATTGCAATAACAAGTCTCGGCGTACTGGGTTTTGGAAAATAAATAAATGCAGCAGTTATTACCCCTATCAAAAATGGCGAAGCAAAGATCTGGAGCCATCCGATAATTTCAATTATATTTCCAAAAGTCGATTTTTCAGATGATTGTTTGTTGCCTTGATTATTCCTGTCATTCATCTTGCCATTTTAAATTCAAAACGAAAAATACCTTTATTTGTCTCTGCCCATTCCCCAACCCGTAAGTCTCACAAAACTTTAGGACCGTTGTAAGGAGTCTCTGACTCCTTACCGGCCTCGAAGAGGCCGATAACCTCCAAACAAAAGACTATTCAATTCCCTTGCACAAAACCACTCAAAAAATACCCGATCTCATCATCCGAAAAATACACCGAAAATCCGTTAAAACAACTAGCTATTACAGCTACAGAATACTTTTTTTGTAAAAAATTATCCATGCTACAAGGTGGTTACAAAATCCGAAATCAATCCGCTATCCATTTTATCACTTTCGCTGTTGTAGAATGGGTAGATGTGTTTACCCGCCAATGCTGCCGTGATATTGTACTGGACAGTATCCGCTATTGCCAGGATAAAAAAGGCTTATGGCTTCATTGCTGGTGCATTATGAGCAATCATCTTCAGCTGGTGGTTTCCGCAAAAAATGCAAACTTGAGTGATGTATTACGCGATTTTAAAAAATATACCAGCAATAAGCTGCTGACCGCCATTGCTGGCAATACGTCCGAAAGTCGTAGCGACTGGATGTTGCCTATATTTCAGAATGCCGGATTACAAAACAGTCATAATACAAATGCTCAATTCTGGAGACAGGATAATCATCCCGTTGAATTGTACAGCCCGGCATTTATCGTTCAAAAGATCAACTACGTCCATCAGAATCCGGTAGAAGCAGGTATAGTGGACCGGGCAGAACATTACCTGTACAGTAGTGCCCGGGATTATTTTCATACAAAGAAATGTGGCTTGCTGGACATTGCATTTTTATAACCTGTCTATATTGACCGGATTTTATCAAACAGCATATTATTTGTTGTTTATCGGCCTCTTC
Source organism: uncultured Terrimonas sp. (assembly GCA_964528095.1). Lineage (GTDB taxonomy): Bacteria > Bacteroidota > Bacteroidia > Chitinophagales > Chitinophagaceae > CAZGSG01. Next base: position 12,113 of record CAZGSG010000083.1, on the reverse strand, counting down.
GAGGCCGGTAAGGAGTCAGAGACTCCTTACAACAACCCTATAATTTTACCATTATCTAAAAAATGGGATACTGTTGCTGCTCAAACATATCTCCGGACTCGTCAGTCACAATACCTGATATAAAATCGCTTCACGTAACCTATCTTTTTAGCTCTTTTCCCAACTATTTTTTCACTACTGACATAGGGTTGTCACTACCCCATTTTATTTTAGCAGCCTGATCACTAAAACAAAACTCTCCATATGCAAACAGTACACTCCTTCCACGTTATCGGCATTGCCGTCAGAACAACCAATGAAAATGGTCAATCAGCTCAGGATATCCCCGCTCTTTGGAACAGGTTCATGACAGGATCCTTCCTCGAAAAGATCCCTGGCAAAACCAGCCAGGATATTTATTGTATTTATACAGACTATGAAAAAGATCATACGCGGCCCTATACGACCATCCTGGGCTGTAAAGTCTCTTCCCTGGAGCTAATACCAGCAGGAATGACAGGAAAAACTATTGATGGAGGTAATTACAACAGATCCCTGGCAACAGGAAATATCCCGCAAGGTTCCGTGTTCAATGAATGGGTAAGGATCTGGAATTCGGATTTACCAAGAACATTCACTGCCGACTTTGAAGTATATGGTGAAAAAGCCGCTGATCCCGAAAATGCAGAAGTGGACATTTTTGTCGCCGTGAAATAATTGAAAGAATAAAAGCTTTCGCTTTAACCATCGTTATAATAGTTGTATTTTTTAGAAACTAATTTTACCTTCTTTAACTCCGCGTATAACCAGCGTAGTAGTCAATAAAATAAATGAAAGAATGAAATAAACACCAAATCCAACCCGTGCATTTGCGACCTGGTTACCATCAACTAAAACATTATCCAATTTTTTCTTGGAGAAAAATATGAAGATGGTAATATAAATAACTGCCATAAACGCGATCGTTTTAAATGATTGTATATTCCTGTTATCAGTTTTAGCAATAAACATAAGTCCATTCAGGGAAATATTAAATAACGACACACACGACATAATATTCATATAAAGAGCCAAGACAACTAAACTAATTGCCCTAAAATAAGGAATATCGAGCCCCTTGTATTCAAACGATTTATAAATAGCAGCCATAATTTTTAACATACCAAAATTGAATTTGCCGACGAACTGATGATTTTAAAAATCATCGGATCTATTTATACTTACTACCGAATATGCTCATTTTACAAATATATTTATTCACAAAGGAAAATATACTTTTTACATACTTAATTAACGCCTAGGCGAACAGCTGTGTAAAACAAAGAACTAAAAACTCAACTATTCTATTACTTCCAACTAATGCCTCCAATAAACCAAAAACCCTACCCCATCCCAATCTCCCTCAAAAAACCCTCCTTGTAATTACTTCCAATCGGGATCTCAACATTATTAATAAAAACCCTGTTCCCTTCTATATGCCCGATCTTCGATTTATTGATGATAAAAGACCGGTGCACACGTAAAAAAAGAGAACGTGGCACCAGTTCTTCAAAGTTGGCAAAAGTCATTGCAGGAGAAAATGTCTGCTGTGCAGTAACGATCCTGGTGAAATTGCCATTGGCCTCGGCATAAAGCAAATCTTCATGCATGATCTTGAAGATCTTGCGATCTGTTCTGATAAATATAAAGTTTGCTGCCTGTTCTTCTACGCTCCCTTTTGCAGTTGGCGTGGTGCCCTGCAATTTCTCTACCGCCTTATCAACCGCCATGATAAACCGCTCCAGAGAAAACGGTTTTAATAAATAATCGCAGGCTGCCAGTTCAAACGCGTCTACTGCATACTCTTTATATGCAGTTGTAAAGATGATCTGCGGCGGATGTTTCAGGGTCTTGAGAAAGGAGATACCATCCATCACCGGCATATTGATATCAAGAAAAAATATATCGATGGGTTGCTGCTGTAAAACCATTTTTGCTTCCAGTGCATTACCGCAGGATGCCACTACTTCCAGGTAAGGCAGATGCCCGCAATATGTTTTTATTATATCACGGGCAACCGGTTCATCATCTGCGATCAGGCATTTGAACAAAATCATTTTTTTAGTTTTAACTGCAAGGTAACCGAATACCATCCATCCTCATCCTGTATATCCAGTATATGTTCGTTGGGATATAATAGTTCCAGTCGTTTGTATACATTCACCAGTCCCATACCGCTGTGTTCGTTGAGTATCGTTTTGACGTTTGTTTTCTGATGTGTATTTTTTATATTAAAAAATACAAGATTGCCCTGTGTTTCCAACCGGATATCAATATAGAGTTGACTGGCCGCCGTGTTTTTTGAATGTTTGAACGCATTTTCTATAAATACGATCAGCAGCATGGGAGCAACCTTCATATCTGTGCTGGCCGGTGTTTTCATATCTGTGGTAAGCACCAGCCGATCACCGAGACGGATCTTTTCAAACTCGATATAGTTGCCGATATACTCCATTTCATTCTTCAGCGGTACAAAGGTCTCCCCCGCTTCATACACCGAATAGCGCAGCAGATCGGATAGTCGCAATAACAACGGCGGTATTTTCTCATGCTGGCTTAGCGATAAGCCATACAGGTTATTGAGTGTATTAAAAAGAAAATGAGGACTCAATTGAGATTGTAATAACTGTAATTCCCCCTTGCTTTGTGCAGCATCAGAACGGGCTTTCTGTAATTGTTTTTGCGAAATGGCGCGAACAAATTTGACCAGCATACCGGTTGCAAGACTGATCAGCAGGAAGGGCAGCCAATATAAAAGCAGATTGATCGATGTACGGCCTTTTAATGGAAAATCAGCATGAAAAAACAACCATCCTAAACAGGCAGTTATCAAAAAACAGAGAGCGCCCAGTAAAAACCGCGATGGAACTTCCCTTTTCGCGGTCCAGATCTGTGCTATATACCTTCCTGTAAAAATGCCGGCAAAGAAAAAGATGGTAAGACCGGTAGCGACCGCTTCATCCTCGTGTACATCCAGCGTTCGTACATACTCATTCGTAGCCAGCCATACCGGTATGGAAAGTACACCGCCAAACAACACATAATACTTACTCCCAAAAAATTCTTTAAAACTCAGATTGCTCATGTTCTTTATTATAAGTGGAACAAATATCCACTGCCCGTCGCACTAAAATAAGTTTTACTGACGGGCTGCCTCCATTTACTGACATACTCGCCGCCCCGCATGACCAATCGGTTCGTCCTGCTTATTGTGGCTTCTGTCACCGCTGCGGGAAGTTACAACAGTATTATTTTACCAGGGAGAAAGACCGGTCAATATTTGCAGTAGAAGACCTGGATATTATAAAATACATATAATGAAAATTGTTATTACTGTTTTACTGGCATTGATCGCTCAACTCTCTTTTTCACAGGCAGACACGGGATCGGTGCGGGGGATAATAAAAGATAGCCGTAACCAGTCATTGCCTGGCGCTACTGTTCGTTTATTAAATGCGACCGATGCCGTGGTAGTTAGAAATACGACCAGCAATGACAAAGGATATTTTCTTTTTGAACAACTACCTGTTGGAAGATACCTGCTCGATGTAACGATAGTCGCTCAACAGCCCTATCGCAGCACACCGATCCGTATAGACAGTTTTCAAAACCGCATCCAGTTACCCGCTATTATCCTGCTGCCTGCAGAAATAAAAGAGTTGGGCTCTGTAACCGTCAGATCAAAAAAACCATTGCTCGAGCATGCCATCGATAAGACCATCGTGAATGTGGATGCAATGATCAGCAGTGCCTCCAGCAATGCCCTGGAAGTACTGGCAAAAACACCAGGAGTTACGGTCGGAAATGATGGAGATATCAGCCTGAACGGAAGAGCTGGTGTATTGGTGATGATTGATGGCAGGTCTACTTATATGTCTGCCCAGGACCTGGCGGCTTACCTGAAATCGCTACCGGGTGCACAACTCGATAAAATAGAACTGATCGACAACCCTTCTGCCCGTTATGATGCTGCAGGTAACGCGATTATTAATATACGCATGAAAAAAAATAAAGTGGCCGGGTTTACCGGAAGTATTGCAACAGGCTACTCACAAGGTGTTTATGGCAGACAGAACCACTCGCTCAACCTGAATTACAAGTACAAAAAGATCAATGTCTTTACCAATCTTGGTGTTGGTTATGATAAAAACTATACAAACGATCATTTTGACAGGCGCTTTTATACAGAGGAAGGGCAGCTCAACTCAACTGTTAACCTTTACAATAGATCTGTAAGCCGCGGATCCGGTATAAACAATATTCTAGGAATGGATTATAGTGTGAATGCCCGTACTACCATCGGTATGCTGGCATTTATCAACCAGGGAAAAAGAAAAGGACTGCTGCAGTATTACAACGAGAATAATAACAAAACAGGTGACCTTCAGAATACAGGTGAAGGAACTACAAACACTATGGACAAACGTACCAACACAGGACTCAATCTGAATATGCTGCACCAGTTTAACAAAAAAGGGAGAGAACTTAGCGCCGATCTGAATTACCTGCATTACCGCAACAGGGGAAACCAGCAACTATCCAATTATATATATGAGCCAGGTGGTGTTGAAGAAATAAATCGTTTCTCGTATCAATTGCCATCGGGTATCAATATCTATACAGCAAAGGCAGACTATGTACAATCACTAAAGAAAAAAGGAAAATTGGAAACAGGATTTAAGTCCAGCCTTGTTACTAACGATAATACATCCGGTTATTACGATAACAACGGAGCGATGCCGGTACCTGATCCTGCCCGGTCCAATCATTTTATTTACCGGGAAAATATAAACGCGTTATATGTAAACGGCCAGCAAGCCATGGGCCGATTTGGTCTGCAACTCGGTCTTCGTATGGAACATACCCATAGCAAAGGGCGGCAGGCAGGAAATGCGGCTGTAGCCGATAGCAGCTTCAATAGGAACTATGTACAGTTATTTCCTTCCGCGTTTGTCAGTTATAAACTGGACAGCCTGGGTAAAAGAATAGTGAGTGGTATCATTACCCGTCGCATCAACCGGCCCAGCTATCAGTCATTGAATCCATTTCTTTTTTTAAGAGATAACTATACTTACTCCGGTGGCAATCCCTATTTAAATCCCCAATATCAGTATCGTTTTGAATTAAAATACCAGCTTTATCAATATTTCTGGATGGGGTTAAGTTATAACCGTTTTACCAGCCTGATCTTCACCACCACGCAGGCGGTAGACAGTCTCTTTATTATGCGCCCGGATAATATTGCAAAAGGATATATGCTTTTATTGAATATAGGACTGAATGTTTCTCCTACCCGTTGGTGGACTATGAACTCGGTACTGCGGTTTTCAAAAATGGGGTTAAAAGGTACTGTGCTTTCCCAGCCACTGGGCTTTGATACCTATGTAGCAAGAATAGAATGGCAGAACAGTCTTACGATCAGTAAAACCATAAATGCGGAACTGGGCGGTTATTATGCAAGTAAGGACCTGAATGGGCAAACACTGACCAGCAGCATGTATCGCTTCTATACATCCATACAAAAGAAAATACTACATGATAAAGGAAGTCTCCGGTTTGGCATAGAAGATATCTTTCATTCCTGGAAATACCGCAATCGTTCCATCGATCTGAAGCAGGCTGATTATAACCAAACCAGCGAATCCGATACGCAGCGTTTTAGCCTGGCATTTACTTACCGGTTCGGACAAAAAGCATTTGCAAGAAAGAGTAAGAATAACGCGAATGCAGCGGATGAGGAGAAAGGAAGAGTGGACTAAGAGATAACGTATAATAACTACAATAAAGAATGCGGTTTATTATAGAAAGGGCAGTTCTCCTAGTTGGGATTTTTATTAGTAAAAAAATCAGGTACCCCATATTTATCAAGGAAAGCTATTGCCATTGCTGCATGCTTTTTAACAACAGCATCCTTGCTGTAATTTCGCATGTTTTTTACTACGGTTACATCGGCAACCTTTTTGCTATTTCTTCTCTTCGGCACTTCCATATCAACTAATTTATCGGTACTCAAAGCTACAAAGTTTATTTAAGTTTTACTAAAAACGCCTGGTAATTCCTTGCAGATCTAAATATTTCCCATTTACCTTTATACAGCCCGGCAACGAAAAATAAACGGCCAATTTCTTTCCAGTTTTGATTGATTCCCATTTGATAAAGCCGGGTTTTAGCAGGAGTCTGACCCTTTGCAAAAATAATCGCCTTCGGGTGACACTCCATGAAAATCAGCAATGTACGTGCTACGGTGGCTAGTATTTTATCCCGGTCGCCGTTATTGCTCCGGGTATTATCCTCGATTCTTTTTTCATTTTTATTCCAGTCACCGAATAGTAAATTATAAACATTACCTTTTAATTGCTGGTATACCACGATCTTTTTGATTGTGCCCCGAGGTCCATTACTAAAAAATTCATAGAAAAGCCCTGTTTTCCCCGTAATAAATGGATAGTAGACATACTGCATATAGAAATATCTATACACAAACCTCCAACTACTTCTATGAACATGCAATAGAAAAAAACATTTTTTTGAGTGATTAAAACAAGGAAAATTAATAGGCCTGCTGTTCGATTTACCTTACATACAGCACACAAGTACCCCCTAAACACAGTATTTATGCTAACTATCTATCCGCTGCATTATCAATAACATCAGTGTATAACATACTATTGTAAAATATTCTTTTAAGGACGTTTATCTGCTACTTAACACTTTACCTTCGCTACCTCGCCTCCCTTCGTACCACGACGGCCATATCTGGGATCATACCCACCGTATGTATTTTTAATTGTCGCTATTTTATTTAACCATATACTTTTGAACGATAAAACAAGATTTACCTGTTTATCAAAAAATCATGGGAGCTCAAACTTTATTACAACGACTAAACCGGAGACAGATCCTGGTACATTTCGTGGCCACCTGCTTTGTTGTTATCTCCTTTCAGCAATTCTCCTACTTACTTAATATTGGCCTCGTGCAGGCACTAAACAATATCGGCCAGGAAAAAACGCTTGAAGTGATCGCGCTTAGCCAGTTGTCTGTAATAGGACTGACGGGCTTTGTTATCTGGATAGCGCTATCCGGTATACTTGGTATGTTGATTGCTTTTATACTCTCACTGATCATATCAGCCCGGCGAAAATGGTTCAGGGGAAACTCCTTAGTTGTGTTATTGCTGGCTTTTCTATTTTTCCGGGCTGATCCATTGGGATCGGTAGTGCTGAAAATAATGGTAAACAGTAGCATACAATTGAACCTGAGTTTGGGTTATTTTCTAATCGCTGGAAGCATGTTTTTCTTTATTGGTAGCCTGCTTTTATTTTACTTAAGTAAAGTAAAATTATTTATAGAAAAGAAGAAAATACCCGTGATACCTGCTGCCCGATAAATTGAAACGCATTGACCAAATAACATAACGAAAACGTTGTAGTTACATCGGAGGATAAATCATTACCAAAGTAGCTAAAAACTCAACGTAAACACCAATACGAAATTTCACCAATCCTAATGTTTGTAGTTCCTAAGGCAATTTGAGGCAATCAGATACAACGATAATCTTCCCAAGGCTTAAACCGCCTTATCATTATTTCTCTTCAAAAAAACGATGTAGTTAAGCAATACCGGTGACCTGGCTCAGGCGCGGCTTCACCAATAAAAACAGAGACCAAACAGGGACCAAACCCGGACCAAGCCCAGATAAAACCCGGGTAAACGCCTGTTTGAACCTTGTTTATTACCTGTTAATTTTAGCTATTGTTTTTCTTTACAATGAAGAAAAATTGAATTGATTAATCTTAAACCCCAGTCCATGGCTAAATTCAAAAATGGCGTGCTTGGACCCTACATTGGTAAAGTTGGTCCTGTAATCGGCTCTTCGTGGAAAGGAATTTCTTATGTAAAAGCTAAACCAAGCAAACGAAAAAAACCACGTAAGGCCAGGGGAAAAGAGCAGGCTAATCGAGAAAAATTTGGCAGTGCACAAAAATGGCTGAAGCCTCTTTTATATTTCGTAAGAGAGGGTTTTAGAAATTATACACCAACTGTGGAAGGATTTATTGCGGCCAAATCTCTTTTATTGAAAAACAGTTTTGAGGGTGAATATCCCAATATGAAGATCAATCCTGCATTGGTGCAGCTAAGCACAGGCCCCCTACCATTACCCAGTGATATTATTGTTGAAATTAGCGAAAAGTATCTGACCTATAGTTGGGATCCCGTAACGTCGGGCAGTACATTTGTCAATGCACATCCCATGGACCAGGCACTCTTGCTGGCTTATGATATAGCTAATCAATATGCCTGTTGGGAAGTACCAAGCCAGTTCCGAAGTAGCGGCAGTGCCCGCATGGAACTGGATTCGATTCCCGGAGCTACTTATCATGTTTACCTTGCTTTTATAGCGCATGATAGGAGTATGCAGTCGGAGAGTGTGTATTTGGGGGAGGTGGTGGTGCAAGTGAACTGATGCCTCAAATAGCGACTTGCTCGCAGCGCATGAGTTAATAAAAAATAGCGACATCAAAAAATTGATACTATATCAAAGTTCTTTGATATGGACGAGAAAGGCCGGAATTCTGTTGACAAACTAAATATCATGCATTTAATGCCGCTGAACATTACTGATTTTAAACTATTCATCTATTACATTCAACATTGATCGAACCGCCGCTACTACATTATTTCATTCAATAAACACCGCGAGATTTTTCAAACTCGACATCATTCCCTCATAGTGGTCTTCAGCCCGTATACCGACCGGCACATGCTCACAGGTAAAAGTAACAAGGGTACCACCAGTAACAGGCTCCAGAGTGGTTGTGACTGTCATCGATCCTGCGAAGGCCGGATCGTCCGATTCAAATTCGACCTGTTCAACGATACGCTGGCCGGGAATCAATTCGAGGAACCGACCATGAAATACATCGGCATCGGCGGTTGTTTTGCCGCGTGTAGCGGAATCAACATTTTTATAACCAAATGACATACGGAACTGACCGCCCTGTCTCGGGTCAAATGTATAGATCTCGCATGTCATGCCTGCGGGTGGCCGCCACTTCGCAATGGCATCCGTATCCAGGAATGCGTTGTAAATACTTAAAGAGGGTGCTTTGATCAGCATTGAAACAGTATCTGTTCTCATACTATGAATTTACGTTGCTGGTCTTACAAAATCATCATGCCACACTAATCGTACCATACTAAACGTGCTTTGTAAAAGCCATTTTTAAGCATTCCGTGATAAAATAAGCCGGGAGGCAATTTAAACCCGGCAAGGACCGCCCCCCTTTATAAATTAGCTCCTGATCCTGTAACTTTATTATCCATCAACACGTATAGTAAAAAAAATTGCCTTATGCCCGCCAGCCTGCTAATTTTAATAGGTTTCCTGCTGAACATTTTATGCCTGCAGGCCCAGTCGGTTTACGAACTCTCCTATTGGTCTTATCGTCGCGCCTTCCTGGGCATAGATACCAATAGCGCCAAAGCTAAACGAGATAACTACTCGCTGGAAATCTATGATGAACAAAACCGGCTTGTTGCGCTGGAAGAGTATTATAATGACGGCACGCTTAAAAACCGCAACCGCTATATTTTTAATGAAGCGGGACAGTTGGAAACTGAACTATATGGCAATTACGAGAAAGACAGTATTCGCCATCTAAAAAAATTCACCTACAACGAACGGGGCCTGCTGCATACGGCACAGTGGCTCAGCCGCGACAAGATGGCCGACTATCCCGTACTCGAGACATACTACTACGATACCCTGGGCCGCCTGGTACAAAAAACAGAGACAAGTGGCAGGTATCCCACACAAACACGGATTTTTTCATATAAGGACCTCCCCGATGGTCATGAACGCAAAACCGTACTTACAATAAAGGGGTCAAAAAAGAAATGGATTACTACTGCCCATTATAACAGCAAAGGCCTGGAGACGCTGGTAAAAACCCGCAACAAAGTTTATAAGACCAGTTATCAATACAATGATAAAGGGGAATGGACAACGCGAAAAATCTGGGCGCGCGAAGGATCATTGATGCCCTGGGTGTGCGATGGGGAATGGCGAAGAGCAAAGGTGAAATAATACTTGCCTGGATACAATTACCGGTAGCGGGCCTGAGCAGGTCCTCAAGGAGGTTATTTTATTGCTATTTTTATCCGTAATAAACATAGCTTCTTTGAAAAGCTATGTTGCCCTTTAAGGTACGGAACAGTGGTTCTATGCCGCAGCAGTCAAAACTTTACTTAGACAATGCAATCACCTGTTTCTTCAATGCTTTACGTGGCTTTCCATAATTGTTCAATAATGGAGTCATCTGTGGTGCAGTAAGTGTTATTCGCTCTTTCACCTGTTGCTCAATAAAAGAATTTTCAGGAGAGGATGAAACACTGGTGGCAGTCACCTGTCCGTCCAGGCCAATCTCGTATTCTATCAGTACTGAATAAGTGCCGCTTTTTATTTTTTTTGAGGGCATGACTTCTGTTCTTAACGTACCGGTCAGTTCATCAATATAGTCTTTCCACAATTTGTTATTATCCTTTGGCGCTGAATTGTCGCCTTCTTTTAAAACAACAGTGTTATCTTTTGGGGTATCGGTCTTACCGGTTGCAGAATCAACTATTATGGCTAAATCTGTCATGGAGCTATCGGATATGGGTGTTACTATTTTCGCATTTACCCGCTCAACCGGCTTCTTTGTAGTGGTATCTATTTTTGATTTCCAGTCATCGCTTTGTTTGAGTACCTTACCTGTATCCAGCTTCAACTTTCCTCCATAGAGCGCATCCTTCAGCGATTGCGCATTGCCGGAGACTGCCACTCCAAACAGTATAAATAATAAGAAACTTTTCATATTGCGGTATTTAATGTGAGCCAACGATTCGAACCATTTCCCCTGCAAGTTAGGTACCAAATATGTTAGTATCTTCTTAAATGGCCGGATTGGGCACAAAAACTTATTGCCCGTCAACGGTCTGTTCATATATTCTTGCATCCCCTGCCTGTAAACTGTATATTTTTGCTATTTGCCGGGATTGAATACTCCTGGAAATAACTAACCTGCAATCCAGGCTCTTAATTTTATTCCTGCCCCTAGCAGCCCTGGCCTGTTCTTTTGCACAACCTGGCGTCCCGGTCAACCTGGGACAATATGTAAAACCTATCATTGGCACCGAAAAAATGGGCCATACTTATCCGGGAGCCACTGTACCATTCGGTGATGTGAAAAAAGTGCTGCTGAGCGGAAAGCCCTTGAACAGGCTTTATATTACCCATACGGAAATAGTGAACGGAGGAACACTCAGCTTCTACATGAGTTCTAAAAAATAGTTCCCTTTACCAACTACCTGTCATTCATTTTCACCTCTCTTATACCAGCCAGGTAATGGCTTGTTCCTGCCGGAATAAATCGCAGGCCCGTCTTACGCCGACGGACAATCCGCCCCAAACCTCAATTCATCCTTCCCAATGATCAGTATAAACCGGTTCTTCTTTCCCTATGCCCAATCCTTATAAATCTTTGCAATTAAAGAAAGAGACAGGGGAAAGTGCTATGAAAATACTTTTTACAGGTGACAGCATCACGAGAGGTAGTACCGGTGTAAATTTTGTAGACCGAATAAGAACAAGACTGCCTGGAGCTATTATAACAAATACAGGAATTGATGGAGACACGCTCATACGAATCGGAAGCCGGCTATTAAAAGAATTAGATACAACACCTGCCTACGACGTGATCGTGATAGAAACTGGTTACAACGATTTACTGCTACCCGCTCTTCCATCAAGGGGAATTATGTATAAGTTCGGGTATGATCAGCAAATTAAAAAAGGGATGAACCCGCTTAGCACTGCAACTGCATTTGAGCAGGCCTACACAACAATCATCAGGGAAATACGCAGAAAATGTAAAAGCACACTAGTGCTCACAACAATGGGACCTTTCAATGAGTGGCTGGGGTCCGAAGCCAATATACAACGCGAGGAATTTAATAACTGTATCCGTAGGGTGGCGCGTAATAATCATTGCCGGCTGGCAGATGCAGGAGCAATCTGTACAAACGAATTAGCGGATGAAGAGCAGCATGAT
>CAZGSG010000082.1:0-20874 GCA_964528095.1 uncultured Terrimonas sp. | reverse complement strand
CAAGGAATGCCGTTACTGACGCGATCTCCTCCGGTTCCCCAAACCTGCGTGCCGGTATTTGTTGTCGCATTTTTGCAGCCAGTTCATCTTTGTCCATTTGCTGTTTTGCAGCATTGCCTTTGACCAGGCTCTCCAGTCTTTGCGTATTGGTATATCCCGGTAAAATATTATTGACGGTGATACCATATTGCGCTACTTCATTTGCCCAGGTTTTTGCCCAGCCTGCTGTGGCCGCTCTTATGGTGTTGGACACACCCAGGTTTGCAATGGGAATTTTTACCGAAGTAGAAACGATATTGATAATACGCCCATAACCGGCTGCCTTCATCCCGGGCAATACAGCTGTTGCCAATAATTGATAGTTGACAATATGCTGCTGAAAGCCATTGACAAACATAGCGGAACTAGCTTCAGTAATGGGCCCTGGCGCAGGCCCCCCTGTATTGTTTATTAAAATATGAACTGGTTGTGTTGCCAGTATCTTTTCAATAGCAGCAGCTACTTCGGTATTATTGGCAAAATCAGCTACCGCATAACTATGTTTTTGGGCATCATTTACAGGAAGTGATTTGATAGCCTGCTTTAGTGTTTCTTCATTACGTGCCAGCAATATACAGTCCGCGCCAAGCATGGCAAGCTCTTTTGCAATAGCAAGACCGATACCCTGGGTACTTCCACAAACAAGCGCCGTTTTACCTGATAATGAGATATTCATTTTCTGTTTATTTGAAATGAGTGGCCGGTTGATGAAATTGATGACCAACCGGTTTGAATGTATAAAGATCGGCTATTGATATGGATCGCCATTAGTCGTTGAACAAATCGGGATAGTCGCTAATGATGCCATCCACCCCTATCTTTTTCAGGTCTTCTATCTTCTCTTTTTCATTTACTGTCCAGGGAATGACGCGTATTTTTTGTTTATGACATTTTTTTACCAGGCTTTCATTTACGATCTCGAACGCGGGGCTATAAATCGTTGGTGTAAATCCCAGGTCGCTGATCTGTGCAGCCAGGTCTCTTTTATCAGCGGCTTCTATGAGCATAGCTGTTTTGATAGCAGGATATTTCTTATGCAGGTATTGCAATGTCCTGAAATCAAATGACTGGATGATCACCCTGGCTTCTATTTTCTTTTGAATGATATCGGCCATGAGCAGGTCTACAAACTCTTCTACTTTGGGATGAAAGACCCCATCAAATTGCGGATCTGTTTTGGTCTCTATATTATAAAAGGGCAGTGCACGCCCCGATTGGGCAGCATGTGTTTCCGCAGCATCGATCACCTCGGTAAGCAGGGGTTTTACCGCTACCATCTTTTCCTGTTTGGGGAATCGCGGATGGGGTTTTAATCCTACATCAAATGTTTTCACCTGCTCATAAGTCATCCAGTAGATATTGAATTTCCTTTCCTCGCGTTCGCCCATATAACTGCCATCTGGTTTTGTAGTAATGTCTTTTGCAAACCAGGTATCATGCGACAGGATGACTTTTTTGTCTTTGGTTATTACAGCATCCATCTCAAGCGTGGTCACTCCCAGGTCAAGTGCTTTGACCATGGCGGGTATGGTGTTCTCCGGCATCAGCCCACGACAACCACGATGTCCTTGTTTATCGAATGTGTTTGCCTGTATTGACTGCTGCATCTTCTTTGTATCTGAACAAGACATAAGGAATACAAATAAGGAAATGGGAAGAATGTTTTTCATGAAGGGTATACTTTTGCTTTTCTTTTTTCCATGATCCCGGCAATCTCGCGGGCATTGCTATCACGCTGTTTTAATTGGTCAATTATATTATCATAACTTTTTTCGTCACGGTTCTGGCTTAACTTGAATACATGCTCCATCGATTGCACTTCTATTTCAAAAGCAACAATGGCTTTGATCATGCCATTCACATATGCATCCGGCAGGTCGTCGAAATTAGCGCCTGAATGCGGATCATTTTCGAAATGCGTTGTTGTTCTTTCTAAGATATCCCGCAAAGCCTGCGCATCCTGGAATTGAATCTGGCCTTTTGCGTGTACGCTCATATAATTCCAGGTACTGCCCTGTCGTTTATCTTCATACCAGCTTGCGCTTACATAGGTTTGAGCTCCGGTAAATACAGTCAATATATGAGGATTATGCACAAAAGCTTTATGATGGTCGGTATTCTTCATGATATGTCCTGAGAGGTATAACTTACCTTCCCTTTCATCTATAAAAACAGGTACCTGGGTTGCTACAGGTTTATTGTCCTTGTCACAACCCGATAAAAACGCAAAGGGATGAGCTTTTACAAAATGAAGAATCTCTTCCTGGTCTTCCTCCTTGAAGTAGGGTAAATTATACATGCAGCTAAATTACAGATTTCCGGATTCATGGCACTGCAACGATTTAGAAGCAGGAGTTGTCAACTAGGAAATGACTTATCATGAAACTTGCTTTTACCATTGCATTCTTCCTCCTTTGCACGGCCGCTGTATGGCCGCATGAAAAAACGCAGGAAATAAACAGTGTTCTGCATGACAGAAGCTATTTACTATCATTCGGGAAACTTCCCGGTGCGCAGACCAATGAACAACTGCGTATTCAAACCCATCTTAGCTATGTGGATGAATTATTGCGCAGCGCTGCTACGGGCAACCTGACCTCTTCACAAAAAGCTAATCGTGAATTGATACTGGAACTATTGACCAATTACCGCAGCCAGGGCGTATTCCCGGTGAATAGCGCTTATCCGGGTGAACGGAAACCTTGTTTTATAGACGATATTGGTAATATCTGCGCAGTCGGCTACCTGATTGAACAAACCAAAGGCAGGGAAATGGCTGAAGATATCAACGCAAAACACCAGTATGATTTTTTGCTGGAGATGAACGAGCCTGCGATCAATCAATGGGCTGCAGAGTTCGGACTCACGCCTGAAGAATGCGCGATGATCCAACCTACGTATGGATACCAGCCACCCGAAGAAACCCGCTATGCAGATATTAAAACAGGTTATGGTGTTTCGTCAGCCGTGGTCGGGGGCGCCAATATTGCTATCAGTGCATTAAACCTGTCGGGAAAACTGGCGCAGCATCCCCGTCTTTCCTATCTCGGACTGATTACCGGCACCGGCCAGTTGGTTTTTGGTATTGCGAATGTTAAAAAGAATTCTTCCTGGTCACGCGTAAATGGTGGTGAATACACCGTGTCTTATAAATCGCAGAACAATCTTTCATATGCCAATATACTGGTTGGCAGCACCACGCTTATCTCAAGCGCAGTGAATCTTATGATCTATAAAAAGAATAAAGACAGAAGAAATACATTCAACATGTACGGACAACCGGGTTATAATAACTCTTTGGCAGTAGGGTTGTCGTTTAGCAGAAAGATATAAAATTCAAAAGTCAAAATTAAAAATTAAAAAATCGACTCCGCGAATTAATACCTCTCTGACCTTATGAAAACTATTTTGATTTTTGATCAGTTAATTTTTTACGTGACGGTTAGTGTGTGAATATGGAAAAGCATGCGTGTAATGCGCATGCTTTCTTTTTATATCTCCCTAGACGGCGTAGTAATCATTGACAGCAAATCCTCCGAGGCTTTCAATATTTAAACCTCAAGCAAGAGAACCTATCTCCTGCCACGGAGTCTATTTTTGAATTTTTACTTTTGAATTTTGAATTTCACACCAGCACCTGTTCTACCTGTTCCGCACTCATATTGGCATTTCTCATAGAAATACTACGCACTACCTGGCCGGTAAATTCTTCAAAGGCGTTTTTTGAAACCTGGTCGTCACTCATCATGACCGGAACACCGATATCACCCCCTTCGCGGATACTTTGTACCAGCGGAATTTGCCCGAGGAATGGCAGATCATATTCTTCCGCAAGGCGTTTTCCTCCTTCCTTTCCAAATATGTAGTATTTATTATTGGGCAATTCTGCGGGAACAAAATAACTCATGTTTTCTACCAGGCCCAATACAGGTATGCTCAATTGTGCCTGGCTGAACATAGCGATCCCTTTTTTGGCATCGGCCAGGGCCACATCCTGCGGAGTGGTTACAATAACAGCCCCTGTAACCGGTACGGTTTGCATAAGGGTGAGGTGAATATCACCTGTACCCGGGGGCATATCTATAATAAGATAATCGAGCTCATCCCAGTATACTTCGCTTACAAATTGTTTGATCGCGCTGCTGGCCATTGGTCCGCGCCATACTACTGCATTTTTTTCATCAACCAGCAGTCCGATGCTCATCAATTTGATACCATATCTTTCCAGGGGAGCGATCATGCCTTTTCCTTCCACTTCCATCATCATGGGCCGTTCGCCTCTTACTCCAAACATAATAGGCACGCTGGGACCATAAATATCAGCGTCCATCAGGCCTACTTTTGCTCCACCCTGTGCGAGTGCAAGAGCCAGGTTGGCCGATACAGTCGATTTGCCCACGCCGCCCTTACCGCTCACAACAGCGATAATATTCCGCACTTTTGGAAGGATTGCCCGGGTATCGGTGCGCTTAGTCGTCGTATTAGAAGAAAAGTTAACCTTTACCATCGCATCCTTATTCAGGGCCCTTATGGCATTGATACAGTCATTTTTTATCTTATCCTTGAGCGGACAGGCGGGAGTCGTCAAAACGATCGTAAAAGACACATAATATTTTTCTATCACAATATCCCGTACCATGTTCAGTGTCACCAGGTCCTTTCCCAGGTCCGGTTCCTGCACATTGCTCAGCGCTTCCAGTATATTTTCCTTCGTCATATTCAAAGCTTATGTTAAAAAAGCAGAATGCTGCAAAGTTAACCAACAGGGGGTGGAAATTGTTTTAGAAAATCAACAACTTGTCTTTATTTTTGAAACCGTGAAGA
This sequence comes from uncultured Terrimonas sp., assembly GCA_964528095.1. Classification (GTDB taxonomy): domain Bacteria; phylum Bacteroidota; class Bacteroidia; order Chitinophagales; family Chitinophagaceae; genus CAZGSG01. Next base: position 16,011 of record CAZGSG010000082.1, on the reverse strand, counting down.
GAATTATACAATACCTGCTTATAGCCGCCATTTTTTTGCCCGCAACCGCCAAAGCGCAGTTCGAAACCGGCCGCGATTCAGTCGTCCAATTATATGGTGTCATCATGACGGCAGACAGCCTGGTAGGGATTCCCGCTGTGAGCGTGGCCATCAAAGGCCAAAACCGGGGTACGATCACCAATAATGAGGGCGTATTTTCCATTGTGGTACTGAAGGGCGATGAAGTAGAGTTTACGCACGTAAGTTATAAGTCCAAGACCATCGCTATTCCCCGGCACCTGGAAGGCAACCAGTACAGTGTGATTCAGCTGATGGTGGCAGATACAGTCTATTTACCGGCCACTATTATACGACCGCGGCCAACGCCAGAACAGTTTGCCCGTGACTTTGCCAATCTGAAAATAGCAGATGATGATGTGGAAATAGCCCGTAAGAATACAAGCGCCGCTACCCGCAGGGTATTGCTTCAAAGTACACCGGGTGATGGTGGTGAGGCTACCAAGATACAATTCAATAAGATCGCCAACAGGGCTGTGTACCAGGGACAGACCCCACCGATGAATATCTTTAACCCGGCAGCCTGGTCGGATTTTATACAATCGTGGAAACGAGGGGACTTTAAGAACAAGAAATAGGATCGGGAGGCTGACCAGGGAACAGTGCGGTCATTATTTTCAACTTAAAGAACCGGATATTGCCGGCCTTTATTCAACCTTGCAGGATGATTTTCATGATTCCCTGCAAACCATGTATCAAACTCTCAAATTTTCAACTCACCATATGAATATTTCTGTAATTGGCGCCGGTACGATGGGCAATGGAATTGCGCATGTTTTTGCACAAAGCGGTTTTAACGTCACGTTGATCGATGTATCACAGCCACAACTGGACAAAGCCATCGCAACAATAGGCAAGAATTTCGATCGCCAGGTGTCAAAAGGAACAGTGAGCGAAGAACAAAAACAAGCAGCGCTTTCCAATATACATACGGCAACCGATATCAGCAGCGGTGTACAGGATGCCGGACTGGTGGTGGAAGCCGCTACAGAAAACACGGACCTGAAGCTGAAGATATTTCAGCAAATAGATAAGGCCGCACCCGAAAACTGTATACTCGCCACAAATACTTCTTCTATATCCATTACCCGCATTGCAGCAGCTACCAAAAGACCTTCCCTGGTGATCGGTATGCACTTTATGAATCCAGTGCCGGTGATGAAACTGGTAGAGATCATCAATGGCTATGCTACCAAAAAAGAAGTGACAGACAAGATCGTGGACCTGAGTAAAAAGCTTGGTAAGATCCCCTGCGTGGTAAACGACTATCCAGGATTTATCGCCAACAGGATTTTGATGCCGATGATCAATGAAGCGATCTATAGCCTGTATGAAGGTGTAGCCGGCGTGGAATCTATCGATACCGTGATGAAACTGGGGATGGCTCACCCGATGGGGCCATTACAACTGGCGGATTTTATCGGGCTTGATACATGTCATTCCATTTTAAAAGTATTGCATGACGGCTTTGGCAACCCCAAATATGCCCCCTGTCCCCTACTGGTTAATATGGTGGTTGCGGGCAAACTGGGCGTAAAGTCCGGGGAAGGATTTTATCAATACAGTGCGGGTAGTAAGGACCTTATAGTAAGTCCACAATTCAGTTGAAGCCAATCCCCCATTTAAAATGAACCAATTCATCGCTGAACGTGTTGTGAAAACCGGGGAATCTCCCCTTTCTGACGCCGACATATTTAAGCTGGACACAAGAAAGAAAAAACTCACCAGGTATATCCTCTATGCTTATATCCCCTTATCACTTGTATTGCTGGTTGTATTGTTAAATGGAGTTGATGTAATCAATCGTAAAAAGAATTCCTTGCATCATGTTGAGCTGGATGAAGAAGGTGTTGAACGGTTTGCATTGATGGCGCCCTATGTATGTGGTTTTTTCTTCATTATGCTTACTCTTTTTTTTATCCATTATTATTTAGTGAATCTTGCTCCTGTGCTCAAAGACATTAAACTAAAAAAGAAGACCCTTCTTTATTTTGCGGCTGAAAAGACGTCTATGGAAGCATTTGGTAAATTTTATCTTACTACTCCCATTAGAAAACAACAACAGCTACAGGTAGAACAGGACGATTTCAATAGTATCCCCGCCGGAGAACTTGTTTGCCTGGAGATCGCTGGTTTTTCAAAATGTATACTTGGAATGTCTTACCGGGAGAAACAGTTGCGAATTATTGAATCGGTGAGGTATTGAACTTTTCCTTAATTACTTTTTAACACGGAGGGCACGGAAAAAAATATTTCATTCTTTCTTTTCGAATAACATGTCTGGCCTATACAGTAAGTTATACGTCTACCCGAATTGGAAGCACGGAATAGGCAGCGTCTGCGTATTCCGTGTTTCCATATTTTGAGGTCAAATGGGAGTAAATAATCAGCGATAGAGTGATTATCGAACAGAAAGAATGAGCCATTTTTTCCGTGCCCTCCGTGTTAAAAAACAAAAGGAATTTATCACTAAATATAAAAGGACCGGCAATGCCGGCCCTTTAGTAATATCAGGATTTAATCCCTGGTCTATAACTTGATAATCTTCATTGACTCTCTCCAATCACCAGACTGTACTATTATAATATAGGTACCGGCTAACAGGTCTCCAATGTTTAAGCTTTTTTGTACAAACTCCTGTTCCTTGCGCAGGCTAAATGTCTTTTTCACACTGCCCGAAACATCAGCTACCTGTATTTTTACCTGGCCACGCACACTGTTATCCATCTGCAACATGAACTGGTCGGTCACCGGGTTGGGGTAAACAGTAAACATCTTTTTAATGCTCTGTGTAACCGGTTGTTCAGGTTCAGGTTTTGCAGTCGGAGCTCCACCGGTAGCAGCTGTCTCTGTAAGAATAAATCCATTGAGGTAATTGAATGTTACTTCATTTTTGATCGAAACAACTATACGACCCTGCGCATCCGCTGTAAGATTATTGAAGATCGCTTTTTTATCATGGTTATTGAAGGTCTGCACGGAGGCAGATACCTGTCCTATTGTATAGGTTGTTACTTCAGACGCATTGATAACGCGGCTTGCATACAACTCAAGGCTATATCCTTTTGAAGGTGTAAGACCGTTTATCGTGAACACACGTATACCGGACGCGTAGCTGGTATACCGCAACACTTCTGCCGGAGCCATACCGCCTGTATAATTGGACGCATTGTCTGAAATAGCGATCTGGCTGCTAAGCGTTGCGTATACGGTTGAGCTGGTGCCATCCGAATACCTGAATAAACTGGAAACAATATTACTCGTGGCTGTAGAGGTATTCCAGTTATTCCACTCGCTATTGTTATAAGGGTTCTGCCCTCCGTACACATTTACTTTTATATACTTCGTGGTATTTGCAGGCGGTATTACCGCATCGTTTACCACGATGGTAACATTAGCTGTAGCAGTAGCTCCGCTATTGTCCGTAACCTTTACCTGGAATACATATGTACCGGCAGTAAGATTAGTGACAGTGGTCTGCGCCTGTGCGGGACTATTGATAGTACTGCTGACCGGGCCAGAGAGTTTTATCCATGCATAGGATACAATACTACCATCCGCATCAGCGCCTGTGGCCGTAAGCGTCACGCTATTGACAGGAAGAGTAATGGTTTGAGCAGTACCTGCATTTACTGTAGGTGCCTGATTAGCTGCCGCGGCGACATTGATCGTCAGATCATCTGTAGCTGTTGCGCCCCTGTTATCTGTAACCGTTAACCGGAATACATATGATCCCTGTACCAGGTTACTCAATAATGGATTTACAATGGCGCTATTGCTTAATGTAAACTGTGTGGGACCAGATACTCTTGTCCAGCTATAACCTGCAATGGTGCCATCCGGATCAGCCGATCCATTTCCATTTAATTGGGTAGAGTTGGCCGGTAGAGTAAGGTTTACATCAGCACCAGCGTTTGCTACAGGAACCTGGTTAGCCGCTGCTGCTACATTAATAGTTATATCGTCTGTAGCCGTTGCACCACTATTATCCGTTACAGTCAGCCTGAATATATAGGAGCCCTGTGTCAGGTTGCTCAATAATGGATTTACAATGGCGCTATTGCTTAATGTAAACTGTGTGGGACCAGATACTCTTGTCCAGCTATAACCTGCAATGGTGCCATCCGGATCAGCCGATCCATTTCCATTTAATTGGGTAGAGTTGGCCGGTAGAGTAAGGTTTACATCAGCACCAGCGTTTGCAACCGGTGGTTGATTAACAGGTACTGAAGCATTGTTTTCCGTAAGGATAAATCCATTCAGATAGTTAAATGAAACACCATTTGATATGTTCACTACAATTCTTCCCTGCGCATCTGCTGCAATACTAGTAAATACAGCTTTGTTATCATGGTTATTATAACTCTGGATAGTGATCGTAGTAGAACCGACTGAATAGATCGTCGTTTCACCTGCGTTGATAACACGGCTCGCATACAATTCAAGACTGTATGTTTTTGCAGGTGTGAGGCCATTGATGGTCAATGAACGGTTACCCGAAGCGTAACTGGTATAACGAAGCACTTCTGCAGGTGCCATTCCTCCTGTATAATTGGAGGCATTGTCTGAAATCGCGACCTGTTGGCTTATTACTCCACTTATTCCTGAGTTTGTACCATCTGAGTATTTGAAAGCACCTGACACGATATTGGATGTAGCCGATCCTGTATTCCAGTTATTCCATTCGTTATTATTATAAGGATTGAGACCTCCATATACATTTACTTTTATATAGCGGGTTGCGCCGGTTGGAGGAGGATCAACAACCGCTGCATTTACAGTAATTGTAATATTGCTGGTTGCAGTAGCGCCACTGTTATCAGTAACTTTTACCTGGAACGTATAACTGCCTTCTGTCAGATTAGTAATAGAAGTTTGTGCCTGTGCCGCACTCACAATCGTTCCAGCAGCGGGGCCTGATACTTTTGTCCATATATAAGAAGCAATGCTACCATCAGGATCGGAGGCTGTAGCTGTCACGGTTACGCTATTGACAGGCAAGGTGATGGTCTGCGGCGTACCAGCATTCACCGTAGGTGCCTGGTTAGCGGCAGCTGTTACATTAATCGTTATATCGTCTGTAGCTGTTGCACCTCTGTTATCCGTAACTGTTAACCTGAATACATAGGATCCCTGTGCCAGGTTGCTCAATAATGGATTTACAATAGCGCTATTGCTCAACGTGAATTGGGTGGGGCCCGATACTTTTGCCCAGTTATATCCTGTCACCGTACCATCAGGATCCGAAGATCCATTTCCATTCAACTGTGTGGAGTTGGCTGGTAATACAAGATTCACATCTGCCCCTGCATTAGCTACCGGAGTCTGGTTAGGAGCTGCATTTACATTAATAGTCAGATCATCGGTGGCTGTTGCACCTTTATTATCGGTTACTGTTAACCTGAATACATAGGACCCCTGTGCCAGATTGCTGAGTAGTGGATTTACAATGGCGCTATTGCTCAGCGTGAACTGCGTTGGACCAGATACTCTTGCCCAACTATAGCTGGCAATGCTACCATCCGCATCCGAAGAACCATTTCCATTCAATTGAGTGGAGTTAGCAGGCAAGGTTAGATTTACATCAGCACCGGCATTTGCTACCGGTGGCAGGTTGGCTGCTGCAACATTTATTGTGATATCATCAGTAGCGCTTGCACCGCTATTATCGGTAACTGTCAACCGAAATACATATGTTCCCGCCGCAAGATTGCTCAGCAGTGGATTGACAATATTGCTATTGTTGATCGTAAACTGTGTTGGTCCGGATACCCTGGCCCAGCTATACGCGCTTATGGACCCGTCCGGATCTGAGGAGGCGTTACCATTCAGTTGAACGGAATTAGCCGGCAAAGTGATATTTACATCAGCGCCTGCATTTGCTACCGGCAATTGGTTGACCGGAGGCGGATTGCTACCACCACGTTGATAAGACAACATCCATTCATATACATTCATCCCATTTTCCCGGTAGTTCGGATCATATGTTTTAGACCAGGCATCATGTGAAGAACTCTGCCAGATGGTTTTCTTTGCTAAAGGATTCGGAGCAGGTGCTAAATTGATCTGCCTGATGTACTCGTTGGTATATGATACCGGAACGGTACCATCCTGTTCATTGTGTGTAGCCCATACCGGCAGGTTAGCTTCCGCCATATGACGGGCTCTTGAATATTCCGGGTATGAGGCGCCGCAAACGGGTACGATCGCTGCAAGCCGTCCTGCATAAGTCGTATTTTCTCCTGCATAATCCCATACGGCACCACCGCCCATACTTAGACCGGTAAGATAAATCCGGTTTGTATTGACCCGGTAGTTTTGCACCAGGTAATTAATGATGGCCTGTATATCCGGATGCAAGGGCCATCCTACAAACTGCGGAGATATGACAATGAATTTATGCGTTTGGCCATTTACGGTGAATGATGTGGGAAAGATACCCTGGTTGATCAGCCTGGGTGGTCCATTGTATAAGACTTTAGGCAAAGAAGCCGCGCTACCGTCACCGGTTTCGCCCATGCCATGAATAAAAATAAGAAGCGGGTAAGTGGCCGTGCCGTTTGGATCGTACCCCTGCGGAAGGTATTCATAATAGCCTTTTGAATTGGCCGTCATTGAAACATAACGTGGAGTTTGAACCTGGGCGGATGCGGTCTGAAAAAATACCGAAGCGATAAGGCATAACAATAGCATGCCATAGATGGACTTGTAGAGGTGTCTCATAGAAATATTAGCTTTAACCTATTTGATGAACAAGAATACAGATTTTAACGATTTGGAATCAGGCAAAATGAATTGCTAATTTTATGCCAATGATGCCTCAGATTAAAGAAATTGATTATTATTAAGAATACTATCAATCAACATCATGGGGATAACTATTCGATAAAAAAATAATCCGGTGATAAACACGTAATCTTACGATCAACATCATCATAATCGATTGAAAAAAGCTACATATCAGATTTTTTTTTCTTTTATTTTATTCAGGCGGTCCGGGTAACCTGCAGAAAAAAAATAATAGTTTTTTTACGGGCATCTTTTTTGTTGCCCTTACAGTATACAGGTTTGCGAGACAGGATCCTCCTGTTTTCAGCGTTTTTTCATTTTCTGCCATAAAGCTGGCAGCCTTCAGCCAGAAAATTCAACCTATCTGAGCAGGTTAGCACTTCTTTTTTATGCTAGTTTAAGCATATATCCTCGTTATTACCAAAGACCTTGAGGTCCGAGTCGAACGATCAGGAGATGAAACATGCATTTGTCCTGTAACGGATTCAAAAAAGAACAAGGATGGAATGTAAATTTAATAGCGCAGGCATTAGCTAATGCGATAGTCATCCCATAGTGCCAGTTACGGCATACGGATAGATAATGTAATAGCCTGTTCCTGTTTCTCTAATCCACAGTGTTAAGCCGCTGGTGTTTTGTGTTACTGGCAATATAAATCGCAAAAGCAGCCAGCGCCGTATCCTTCAGCATACTGACAAATGCCAGCTGACGCATTTCAAGGTCGCCCGATTCACGATAATTGGGCCAGTGAACGAGCACCACAAAACTTAATAATAATACGGCCAATAAATAACCAGCCAATGATACAAAGCGGTTAACCATAAATGCCAATGCCGCAAGAATGAATGCAACGCCAACCAGGTAGACCCATATCACGCCACCGGGAAGGTAATTTGGAACAAAAACCAACATGTTTTCCGGGTGCCTGAAGTGGTGGATGCCGAATATCAGCATGACGATGGCTAATAGCCAAATGGCTATGCGGGAAAGAATGTGTTGATTCATAAAAAGAGCTTTAGTCCTTTTAAGTTACGTTTTTTATATAATATGAGCGTTACAGGTTTTGCACAATTGAGCAACTACAATGTAATCGTAAGCATCGACCCGCATCCCGGAGTTGTATAATATGCGTTATCGGTATCTTAATGGCGGGGCCTTATCCTTTCACGGATATACCATAATAGAGTTTACTTATCATTCATAGAATGAAAAAAAATAGTTCAACACTGCTTATTTTGTGATCATGCATACCTGCCTTTGCAGAAGAAAAAAGCAGGGCTGATAAGACTGCTTACCAATTGGGCGAGATAGTGGGTGATCTCTTAGCAGGAGAACTATTTGTATGGTTGATCTTCGGATTAAAAAGAGGAAATAGCCCTGCATCACTCAACTGATCTTTTCGGCCACAACATCCCTCATATCTTTGAATTTGTATAGCACTTCATCCAGCCTGTTTTTGGGTATGCCTGTTTCAACCAGGCAAAACAGGTTTGTTTCCTGTTTCAGTACAGTACAATCAAACTGTTTGATGATCGTCATCACATCGTTCATCTGGATATAATCGAACTGTAGACGGTAATTTACCAATACGGGTTTTTGCACCATTGGGGTTACCTGCAATACTAATGAAGCCACTGTTTTATATGCATTGATCAGACCCGGCACGCCTAATAGCACGCCGCCGAAATATCTCACCACTACAATAAGGATATTCGTTACATTCTTGCTATCGATCTGTCCCAGGATGGGCCTCCCAGCCGATCCTGAAGGTTCTCCATCATCGCTGACCCTGAAATTGGAGCCATCCAATCCAAGCCGGTAAGCAAAACAATGATGCACTGCTTTCGGATGTTCCTTTTTAAGATTGGCCAGTACTTCTTTGAAATCTTTCACATCATTCACAGGAAATGTATATGCGATAAATTTGCTGCCCCTGTCTTTAAATTCAGCCGTAGCTGTTTTGTCGATCGTCGTGTAATAATCAGCGTTCATATTTCTTTAATGGCCCTGTCTGTCAGGCCTGGTCTTATCAGTTTGTTCTTTTAAATAGTTCTATCCTGTCTTCAAGTAATTTTATCTCCCCTGTTTTTATGGCATTCTCTAATCGTGGAGCCCGTAGCCCTTCTCCCAACTGCTGAGTGCTATAAATCACCCTTGCTTCATCCCATAATCCTTCCTTCATAAACGAATGGATCAACTCTGCGCCCCCTTCAACCAATACACTTTGAATATTGCATTGAAACAATTCATTCATTATTGGCTGCAGTAATGAAGGCTGGTCTTTTACCTGCTGGTACACTAAGTTCTTTCGTTCTTCCTGCCTGATCGTATTGAAAACAATCGTAGGTGTTTTTTGATCAAATACCTGCAAGGATGCCGGCAGGCGGAGGTTTCTGTCGATAACCAGCCGTACAGGCGATGAACCAGTCCAATACCTGTTCGTCAGCGAAGGATTATCCTGTACCGCTGTATTTGTTCCTATTAAAATGGCCGCTTCCTCACTCCGCCATTTATGTACAAGCCTGTCGCTATATTCATTGCTCACCAGCAGTCGCTCCCGGGTCGCATCTGCAGGCATTGCCGTTGTTGGCAAACCAGCAATAAAACCATCTGCTGTCTGGGCCCATTTTAAAATAATATAAGGCCTTGCCTGGAGATGAAAAGTAAAAAAACGTTTATTCAGTTCCTTGCATTCTTTTTCGAGTACACCAGTCATTACCGCTACTCCGGCGGCCTGTAGTTTTTCTATTCCTTTTCCGTTTACCTGCTCAAAAGGATCACGGCAACCGATGATTACTTTGCGGATGCCATGCCGGATGATAAGATTGGCGCAAGGCGGTGTTTTGCCAAAATGAGCACAGGGCTCAAGCGACACGTAGATCACCGACTCTCCCAGCAGGGCCGTATGCCCGGCTTCAATGGCCTGATTGATGCAGTTGACCTCCGCATGCGCCTGTCCATAGCGCTGGTGCCAGCCCTCCCCGATTATTTTACCGGCATGCACCAGCACGGCGCCTACCATCGGGTTGGGAGCCACCTGACCCGCACCCAGGGCGGCCAGTTGCAGGCATCGTTGCATGTACAATTCGGGCTTCATCAGGCCGCAAAAGTAAATGAATTAAGTTTGCCGCTATGACGATACAGGAAGCAACAATATATGTAAAGGAACAATTGCGGGCTATTTACGAGACCTCCGAGGCACAGATCATCAGCGAATGGACGATTGAACATATCACGGGCGCAAAAAAAACGGACCGGGCCATACAAAAAGAAAAAACCCTTTCTCCCCTGCAATCGGAGCTACTTGAAAAGTTGCTACCAAGATTATTGCTGCATGAACCTGTTCAGTATGTATTAAACGAAAGCTGGTTTTGCGGATTTAAGTTCTATGTGGACAAACATGTATTGATACCACGTCCGGAGACAGAGGAACTGGTGGAATGGATCATTTCCAATTGCAAATTCCCGCTGGGTGATCTGAAAATACTGGATATCGGCAGCGGCAGTGGAAGCATCCCTATTGCATTAAAAAGAAAATTGCGAAAAGCTGAAATATGGAGCTGCGATATCAGTGAGAAGGCGCTGGAAGTAGCCAGGCAAAATGCCGTACACCTTGGCGCTGAAGTCAATTTTTTACAGCTTGATTTTCTTGATCCTGCTGCGAGGAAAGGACTGCCTGTATTCGATATCATTGTAAGCAACCCGCCATATGTGCCGGAAAAAGATAAAGCACAAATGAGTGCGAATGTATTGGCGTACGAGCCGGGAATTGCCTTGTTTGTTCCGGATAATGATCCGCTGGTGTTTTACAAAGCGATCGCTGAGTTTGCCGGTTCGCATCTTCATCGTAGTGGGAGTATGTTCTTAGAAATTCATGAATCGCTTGGGGCTGCGACCTGTGGAATTTTTCAGGAAGCCGGGTTTGATACGGAATTGAAAAAGGATATGCAGGAAAAGGAGCGGATGTTGAAATGTGTTCATACATCGGGGTCGGCTATTGTAAATTTCTGAATGAACGAAGGTCGTTTATCGCCAGACCCCGATGGGAAATCTCCGAAGATCGGCTGTGTAACTCCTGAATGAAGAGAGGGCGTTTATTGTCACACCCCGATGGGACATTCTCCGAAGACCGGCTATGTAACTCCTGAATGAATAAAAAGGATATGCAGGAGAAGGAGCGGATGTTGAAATGTGTTTATACATCGGGGTCGGCTATTGTAAATTTCTGAATGAACGAAGGTCGTTTATCGCCAGACCCCGATGGGAAATCTCCGAAGATCGGCTATGTAACTCCTGAATGAATAGAGGGCGTTTATTGTCACACCCTGATGGGAAATTCTCCGAAGACCGGCCACGATGGGAGACCAAATTATTATTGCTGATTTTTATACCAACTAAGACGGATCGGTGCTATGGAATTTATTGCAGTTTATTTTACCGTAGCAACAACCTTTGCGCCTTCTCGTTTTGCAGAGCGCATGATCCGGAATACTTCGCCATAGTATGAAGTGGTATCCGCATTGATCACCACGGTGGGTGTATCAATTGTTGCTTTGAAACGATTGATCTCCCGTTTAAGAAATGAATCGATCAGGCTGATATCTACTTTGGAGGATCCGATGTAAAAATTCTGGTCTTTATCGATAGACACCATGATATTCTGTTTCGCCTTGGTATCTTTTGTACCACGAGGTACACCTACTTTGATAACATTAGGATTGGCCAATGTAGCAACTATCAAAAAGAACATCAGGAGAATGAAAAGAATATCATTCAATGAGTCAGTAAAAACCTCGGACTCCTCTTTGTGTTTTTTTCTAAACTTCATTCAGATTATTTATCGGGTGGGTTCCTGCAATACGTCAAGGAAATCCGAGGATGCGGCTTCCATTTTATTCGCTGTTTTTTCTATCTGGGTGTTGAGGTAACTGTAGGCAAGATAAGCCCCCAGTCCAATAACCAGTCCCGTGATAGACGTGATCAGTTTTGTATAGATACCACCGGCTATCGTACCAACTTCGAATTCATTGGAGTTGTTGATACCGGAAAATAATTGCATGAGTCCGACCAGTGTACCCACGAAACCAAATATCGGTGCCGCTTTGGATACTACGGAAAGTATACCCAGGTTTTTTTCCAGTTTATACATTTCCAGTTGCCCCACATTGTCCATGCTTTTTTCAATACTATCCAGGGGTTTGCCTATACGCTGAATACCTTTATCGATGATACGCGCAACGGGGTTATTGGTGTTTTTGGCAAAACTTCTTGCGGCCGATACATTGCCGCTTACGATATGGTCCCGCACGATATTCATGAAGTTGGAATCGATCTTTGCCGCATTGCGGATAGCGATAGTACGCTCTGCAAAAACATAAATTGCCATCAGCAACATGATACCAAGCGGGATCATGATCCAGCCACCCATCGTTACTAATCCCATAAAACTTTGCTCCTTACCACCGGTACTTGCTTTTGCTACCTGGCCCAGCGAGTCAACAATCTGTAAAAGGTCAAACATAGATTATCATCTTTTAAGTGCGTAAATGTAATACAACAGCACTGATTCTTTTTTTGCTTATTATCAACAGCTCTGAATAACACACGAATGAACGGAAAAACCGATGCTGCGTTGTGCAGGAAGGATAAGTTTTAGAGTTCTTTAACACGAATAATTCAAAAATCAAAATTAAAAATGCAAAAACAGCCCCCTTTGGTGGGAGGATATTTTTGCATTTTGATTTTTGAATTTGCTCTACGCTCCGGCCTGTTTTACCATCAATGCCTGGATCTGTTTCATTGTTTTCTCCATACCGTCGGCACTTCCATCTAGGAAGATCACATTTCCTTTGCCATATTCCGCAAAATTTTTCACTGCCTCTGTCCACATGCTGAATAGAATTACATTGGTATCCAGGTTAGCCTGTTTCATTTGCTCCGCTGCTTCGGTCATACCTTTGGCCACTTCCTGGCGGAATAGCGCCACACCCTGGCCGCGCAACTGCGCAGCCGTTCTTTCTGCTTCTGCCGATATTTTAATTGAATTACCTTCTGCTTCTGCCGCTTTTGTTTTTGTGATCAGTAAAGCCTGGCCCTCATTTTCCGCTGCCGCTTTCAGGTTGTTGGAGGCAACTACTTTACTCATTGAATCAAGGATCACTTTATCAAAAGTGATATCATTGATCTGCAGATCCAGCAAATGGTATCCCCATTCTTCCAGGGTATGATCTATCTCTACTTTTACATATTCTACGATCTCGCGGCGTAGCCCCAATACCTCTGCCTGTTTTTTGGTGGCAACAAAAGACCGGATATTACCTTCAATTGTGCGGATCAGCGCCTGCATCAGGTCTTTATCGCTGATGAATTTAAATGCCACTTTTTTGATGGTCTCTTCGCCTGCATTTTGCACAGCAAACAACATCATGACCTTAAAATAAACATTGGCCTGGTCCTGCGTCACGGCCTGGAACTCCAGTTCTACCGAACGGTTTTGAATAGATAGTTTTTTATAGATCTGCTCTACCAGCGGAATCTTGAACCGCAGACCCGGTCCTGCGATCCTCCGGTATTTCCCAAACATGGTTACTACTGCTATCGTACCCTGGTTGACGGTGTATAAACCGCTGAAAAAAATAAACACCAGGACAATAACATACCAATATTCTCCCAAGAATTTTGCAATGTCCATTTAAGTTGATTTTTGATATGCGTAAAGGTACGGTAAAGTATTAGGTTCGGGGTTCCGAGTTCCTGGTTCGCGTTCGGGGTTCTTTGGTTGAAATATCCCTATTTTCTCTGTATCAGCTGATTTATAAGCGTGTTTCTAACTTAGGAACGCTGAACCAGGAATTATTTCTATAATTTAAAATATACCAGGATCTCGACCCGCCGGTCCTGGCTAAAACAAACAGCGCAGAACAAAAAAGATAGCGCGGAAAGAAATAATTTCATTTTTATAAAAACGTAAAAAATAACGGCAGCATTATGAATAGCGGTAAACTTTTTTTCCCGGTCGTTGTTCCTTAACTGTTATGTCATTAAAATTAAGCGTTCTCGATCAAACCCCTATCCGCAAAGGCAGTACCGCGGGCGAATCTTTGCAGGAGAGCATCGAGCTGGTCAAACTGACAGACAGGCTGGGCTATACCCGCTACTGGCTTTCAGAACACCATAATACCATTACCCTCGCGGGGGCTGCGCCCGAGATCTTTATTGCAAGACTTGCCGGTGAAACACAAACTATCCGCCTGGGTTCGGGAGGTATCATGCTGCCTAATCACAGCACGCTTAAGGTAGCGGAAAACTTCCGCCTGCTGGAGGCATTGTACCCGCATAGGATTGATCTCGGTGTTGGTCGTGCACCAGGCGGCGACAGGGCTACTTCCCAGTTACTGAACCCTTCCAATACATTCGATCCGCAGGAATATGTGCAACAGATACGCGATCTGCAGGATTATCTCTCGGAAACACCATCTGTCAATAACCTGCAGGGCAAGATAAAAGCGATCCCTTCAATCGATTCATCCCCGGCTTTATGGGCGCTTACCTCCAGCGGTGAAAGTGCCTATATCGCCGCACATTTTGGAATAGGTCTCTCCTATGCCCAGTTCATCAACCCGATCGGGGGGCCGGAAGCAGTCAGGCTGTACAAGTCGCGATTCATCGCTTCTGATACCTTAGCAGCGCCTATGACCAATGTAGGCATCTTTGCTTTTTGTTCGGAGAGCGAGGAAAAAGTGGCCCAGGCAACAGCGATGATGGAATTTCGTTTCCTGAGTTTCGAGAAAGGCAACTTCAATCAACTCTATAGTTATGATGAAATAAAAGATCATCAATACACCGAAGCAGAAAAACAACGATTGTTATTTCATCGCAACCGGTTTATTGCTGGCACGCCTGATATCATGAAAGAAAAGCTGACTGCACTTGCCGCATCTTTTGATACGGACGAGATCGTAATAGCGACTTTTGCAGAAGCAAAAGAAGACCGACTAAAATCTTATGAGTTGTTGGCGAAGATTTTTATTCAGGGTTCTTAGTTCTATAGTTCGTTGTTCAGGCGTTTATGGTTCTTCAATAGAAAATTCATTTCCTATTCGTCGCATTGTTTATGATTGTAATCTAACAACGCCCTTTGTTGGCGATTGCGAACATCAGTATGTTACTACTATTTAAACATTCTTCTGATGAAGAACCAGGGACTATGAACTACTGAACTAAAGAACTCCAGGAACTACGATCTGTTTTCCCAAACTTCGGCAAGGTAAACCATTGTTTCTACAGCTTTATTCATATCCTGGATGCTGATAAATTCAAGTTTAGAATGAATGGCTTGCTCACCAGCAAATAAATTCGGACAGGGAAGACCCATGAACGATAACCGACTACCATCGGTACCACCCCGGATACTTTCCATTTTTACAGTCAGCCCCGCTTTCTCTATAGCTTCCTTCGCATACTCTACGACCTGCGGATGCTGAAGCAGTATTTCCTTCATGTTTCGATATTGTTCAGTCACAATAAATTCAAACGATGCCCTGGGATAAGCACGCAGTGTTTCCTCTACCAGGGTCCTTAAAAAATCTTCTTTCTTTTTTAATCCCGGGGTTTCAAAGTCGCGGATAATAAAATCAACTGTACATTTTTCCGCTATTCCCTCTATACGTACCGGGTGGATAAAGCCGCGCTTACCTTCTGTTGACTCGGGAGATAACCGATCTTTCGGTAATGCGTCCAGTATATGTCCGGCGAGTTTCATCGCATTCACCATCTTATCTTTTGCATAACCGGGATGGGCGATCACGCCATGAATAACCAGTCGAACACCATCCGCGCTGAATGTTTCTTCTTCAAGATTACCTGCATCTCCGCCATCGAGCGTATAACCAAAATCAGCACCCAGTTTTTGCAGATCTACTTTTTCAGTACCATGTCCTACTTCTTCATCGGGCGTAAATAATATTTTAATCTCTCCATGTTTTACCGTGGGATGCGTCATTAAAAAATTGGCCATGTCCATGATTTCGGCAACTCCCGCTTTATCATCGGAACCAAGCAAAGTAAGCCCTGAAGCTGTAATAATATCATTGCCTATTTGAGATTGCAGGTAAGGATATTCGCTTATCCGCAATACCTGCGTCCGGTCATCCGGCAATACGATAT
>CAZGSG010000081.1:16260-20882 GCA_964528095.1 uncultured Terrimonas sp. | reverse complement strand
CGCAAGGAATTAAATTCGATTACAGTAAAGAACCTCAAGATAAACTTACAACTAAAATGTTAAGGTTTACAGATTGGTTAAAGAAAATGAAGACAGTGAAACCCGAGCAAGAAGTTGTAATGTCTGATGATCCAGAATTGGATAATGCAATACAAAACATAGCATCAATATCTAACCAAAGTAGAGAGATTGTAACCGAAACAATGGCAGAAATATTTGCTAAACAAGGCAAGACAGAAAAGGCAATTCAGCTATATATAAAATTAAGTTTTTTAATTCCTGATAAATCCGCTTATTTTGCAACTCAAATTAAAGAACTAAAAGGTATTTAAATGACAAGCCCCGACCTGGTGGGTACGGGGTGAGGCCGGAGCTTGATCATTAACCTCCACGCACATATCCGGAACTGTTGAATTCCCGCTGACTTGTTGCGGGGTTGAATATCTTTTCGGGAGGTGGCTTTAAGTGAATTTTATTTGTCCAATGTTTAAAGGTTAATAGTCTGAAGTTTAAATACAGGATCACACAATGCCATTTTTCTGCTTTAGACTATTTAACCTTAAACATATGGACGTATTACGACAGCCATGAAAATTAATTGGGTTTTTTATTCGTTTTATACCGCATATCAGGTGTGCCATCTTTTTTGAGTTTCTTATTAGCGGTATATCGTTTATCAGGGGTACCGTCTTTTTTAGTAACCATCTTGGTCGTTGGAGTTACAGATGAGGTAGCTGCATCAGCTTTCTTTGCAGTGGTAGTAGCGGCAGTGGTAGTAGCCTTTTTCGAATCTGTGCTCATTTTTACAACCTTTGCCTGGTCCTTTTTTTCTGCTGTTTTTACAGCTTTCATTTTAGAAGGTTCTTTTGGCGCTGCTGTTTGGGCAAAGCTGGCGGTAGCAATGCTGAGAAAGGCAATCGTTGCGATAAGTAGTTTTTTCATTGTTTAAATTTTTTGTGTTTGAGGTTTTAATGAACCATGAAACTACAACCTCCTCTCTGCAGAAAAATACCGGTATCGGTGAAAAGGCAAAACGAATCGTTCAAATCGCAATCACTTTCAGCCTTAAACCATTAGAAGGGATTAATAAGGCAGAGGGCTAAAAAAAGAGGCTGCTCCCAGGGAAGGAGCAGCCGACGGATTAAAAACGAAACTGGAATGGAAGATCTAAAAGTTTAGGCGGATACTATTTGTTTTACATTACCTGTTCTTTTCAATACACCCCAGCCCTGTGTTTCTCCTTTAATTGCTTTACGGATCGCTTTGAACAGGATGACATACATCAGCTGACGATACACAAACCGCTGTGGAATGATCCAGATAAGTTTGCTGAATCTTTCTTTTTCAAAGGAAAAGGCGAGTACGCTTACGAATATATCCACCACCAGGAAAAGCCCATAATAAAGACCAATCCTGCTAAGACTGTCGGGGTTGTGCCGGTTCCAGATAAGACTTATGATCAACATCAGGTCAGCAAGCGGGGCCAGCATGGGCAAGAGGATCTGGAAAAGAAAAATATTGGGTAATGCGACCATCCCAAGCGATTTATAGGCAGGATTAAAGCAGGCGTCCCTGTTTTTCCAAAAACTTTGCATGATGCCATAGCTCCACCTGAACCGTTGTTTCATAAATTGTTTAATAGTTTCGGGAGCCTCTGTAATAGCCACTGCTTCGGAACAATTGACCACCTGGTATCCTTGTCTCAGTATGCGTATGGTCAGGTCACAATCTTCTGCAAGGGTATCGGTCGTGAATCCACCTGCTTTCTCAATCGCGTCTTTTCTAAAAGCGCCAATAGCGCCAGGCACCACTGTTATACCATTGATAAGATCGAATGCCCTGCGGTCAAAATTCTGCGCTGTCGCATATTCAATACTTTGCCATTTGGTGAGGATGGTATGTTCGTTGCCAACTTTTACATTACCTGAAACCGCACCGATAATCTTATTTTTTACCGGTAAAAAGAATTTCTTCATCAGTTGTGATACGGCGTCTTCTTTTAACTGCGTGTCCGCATCTATGCATACCACAAAATCACTTTTTGCATGCGCGATACCGAAATTGAGTGCAGACGCTTTACCTCCGTTTGGTTTGGTCAATATCGTTACCTGGTCATGTTCACAAAAAGCAGTCATTACTTTATTGTACGTATCGTCTGTAGATCCATCATCTATAAAGATGATATTAAAGGAAGGGTAATCCTGGCGAAGCAGGTTGTGTATGGTTTTTACCGCGTTGACCTCTTCATTGAATGCGGGTACAATGATATTTACCGCCGGATGTTCTATTAACTCATTAGTAATAGCAGGTTGATAGATCCTGGATTTTATTTTCTGCAAGCTGGCCATTACCCCAAGAAGCGCTATTCTTAAGAGGCCCAGGATGATCGCCAGCCAGAATGAAATCGTGAGGATCCGTTCTAACCAATACCAGGAGTTGGCGATACTGCCATTCAACTGCACCAGGTTATTATGTACGGGTGGCATTATTTTATCCCTGGTAGTATGCAGGAGATTGGCAACCGTTGTAAATGCCACTCCTTTATTTTTAAAATAATGAATAATGCGTGGTAGCGCGTCTACTGTCGCCTGCCTGTTGCCACCTGCATCATGTAATAGAATAATGCCCTTCGATGGATTGTTTTCATATTGGCGGACTGTTCTGGCATATATGCTGTCGGCACTTGTTCCTTTTTCCCAGTCATTGGGATCAATGCTTTCACCAACACTGTAATAGTTTGCCTCCTTACTCAATGCCACTGGTTTTAGCTCCACTTCCTTTGAAGGTTCCGCATCTGCATTATAAGGCGCACGGAAAAGAATAGTGCTTCTGCCCGTGATACATTCTATTAACAATCTTGTGCTTTCAATTTCTGTCAACGCTCTTTCTGTACTGACTGCTGCTATATTAGGGTGAGTAAATGTATGATTACCGATCTCATGCCCTTCTTTATAAATTCTTTTTAATAGCGGGAGGTTATTTTCTGCCTCCATTCCTACCACAAAAAAAGCCGCGGGTACCTTTTCTTTCTTAAGAATGTCCAGTATCTGTGGAGTATACTCGGGATCAGGTCCGTCGTCAAATGTGAGAATGACCTGATTGTGCACATTACCATATTTCCTGATCACGTATTTGGTAGGAAGCTGTATGTATTGCTCCTCCGAAATGATCTTTTCTGTACTGTCGATCTCCAGATGAAGAAGGCCTGGCTGTGGTTTGCTGACCACATTCAATACTTCTCCGTCGCCAATATAGTCAGGTGATTCCACCGGTGTGTTTACAGATTGCAATATTGAAAAGTCAAAAGGTTTTTGCTCGAGGCTTTTATTGCTCAGATCGCGGCTATAAAAATCCCAGAGACGTTCATCTTCACTGCCTAATCTCCATAAAGCAGTGCCCGCCGCGCCATATTCATCGGCAAACCGCATGCAGTTAAAGGTTGTTGCAGCGTCATTGAAGTATACCTCATGGTTCAGCCCGCTCCCGTCACTATAAGAATAGTGATCGTTATAGGTATCGTTGTCAAAATCTATAACAGCATTATATTCCTTGGCATTGGCCAGTGCCTGCTGGTAAGTAAGGGTAGTAGCTTCTGTATGATCAGGCCAGTCATAGCCATATGCGGCTATGCAAAGAATGATCTTTTCGGGAGGGATGGAAGCACTGGTCTCGTCCATTATCTTTTCAATCCAACGCTGGCTGCTGATCGAACCGGCTACACTGGTGCTGTAGTGTTCATCATATGCCATCAGGAAAAGATAGTCGTTTTGTTCCGCTAATTTCTTTACGTTAAAATCATCATCATTTGGCTGAATATCCTGGGTAACGAGAAGGTTCTCTGCGTGAAGCTTCTTATATAATTCCTGTTGAAAAGAAATGATCGGCTCATCACCCTTTTCCTTAAAATCCTCAAAATCTATGTTGATGCCCTGCAGATTGTATTGATGCAGGTATTTGATAATATCATTGATCAGCCGCTCTTTTTTTGCAGGGCTATGCAGTATGCGATGAATAAGCGCTCCGTCGAAATCGCCCTGCCCTTTATTCTCATTTATATTATTGATGATCGGAACGATCCTGACCGGGTATTGTTTCATCAGGCTCAGAGCCGCCTGGTCTATAGATGGTTTGAGTGTATCTGTAACGGGATCGATAAAAAACCATTCAGGCATTACCATATTGAGCTTGTCAATATTTTTTTGCAGGGAAGAAAAAGATTGGGGATCCCAGTCAACATAGAATGCAGAGCGGATACTGCTCGTGGTCAACACCGATTTTTGCCGCATCAACTGGCAATTCCTTTTCCTGACATCCAGGAAATCGGTAAAGCCCTTGTATTTTTTCAGCTCTTTTTCATTGAATTTTTTAGGCAAAACAGGGTTATTGATATGGTGTATCGAATCCTGCTCATTGATAAGTAAGGGCAGGGCGGGCTTAATTCCCATTGAAAGGGTAATAATCACCACTGGTATCATCAACACCATGCAGAAAATGAAAAAACGACCTGTCCATTTAAACGTATTCCACCGGCGGGGGGAATCTGTCTGGAAAATTTGTTTTTGCTGTGCCATAAAACTAGTTAGTCCTTATTAGAGATCTAATTCAGACATTGAAGCCAGGAC
>CAZGSG010000081.1:7003-16250 GCA_964528095.1 uncultured Terrimonas sp. | reverse complement strand
CAAAATCAGTCGATCACCTGTGTTAAAGCTTCGACGACCCGGTGATCCGAAAGCGGGTTTAATTAGTGGGGAGTTTAAAGCCCCGCAGTCTGAAACTGCGCATGAAAATGCCGGGCCTCTTCCAGCGCGCCCAGGCAAATGGTTTTTAAGGCAGTTAGGCTTTCTGCCAGTACAGCCGGATCGGCAGACTCTTCCAGTTTATCCAGGCAGGCCTGCAGCTTTTCAGAAAGACCCATAATCGAAATACTTGTTTTCATATTATGGGCGGTGGAGTGAACTGTATCGAGGTCCTGCTTTTGTAGTGCGAGACTCAGTCGTTCCAGGTCTTCGGGAATTATTTCCAGGAATTGCTCCGTAACAACACGTTCATATTCCTTATCACCACCGCTTACCTGTTTCATGTACTGAAGGTTGATATACTGGTAAGTTCCGATATCGGTGGCAGGTAGACGCACTGGCTGGCCGCTTTCCATTTTTTGATGGGTCGTGTACCGGGAGATCAGTCTTGAAAGCTCCTCTTCTTTAATCGGCTTGGACAGATAATCATCCATACCATAATTCAGGCATTTTTCTTTTTCACCGGCCCAGGCATGCGCGGTCATTGCTATTACAGGAATAGTTATTCCCGCTTGTCTTATCAGTTGCGTAGCTGTATAACCATCCATTTCCGGCATCTGGATATCCATTAAAATAAGATCATACTTTTCAGTGCTTAATTTGTCCATCGCTTCTTTTCCGTTGGATGCAATAGCAATGTTTAATTTCCAGCCTTTCAGAAGATGTTCCATCAGGCGTTGGTTCATCTCGTTATCTTCTACCACCAGGATGCGAACATTTTCGGAAGTTAAAGAGGTCTCGTTAACCGGCACTGCCTGTTTTTCGATACTATCGTGTTTTTCTGAAACCATATAAGGTAGCATGAAGCTGAAACTTGTGCCCTTTCCCGCTTCACTTTCCACATTGATTTCTCCATTTTGTAAATGGATCAATTCATTGACAATTGACAGGCCCAAGCCAGTACCTCCATAGTTGCGGGTGATGGAATCTTCTGCCTGCTGAAATCGTTCGAAAATATAAGGGAGTTGTTCTTTATGAATGCCAATTCCTGTATCGGTTAAGACAAATTCGAGTTGTAGTTTCTTATTATCCATACTTCTTTTCCCAACATACAGACGCACTTCTCCTCTTTGTGTGAACTTGATCGCATTTCCTACCAGGTTTACCAGTATTTGTGTGAGCCTTACTGCATCACCTTCCAGCAGATCGGGAGTATCCGGGTCAATGGTTGTGATAAATGACAATTTTTTTTCTGCTGCTTTTTCTGCAAACATGAGTTCAATAAAACCAACCACATCACGGATGCTGAAAGGAGCGGATTCGATACGCATCATGCCCGCTTCTATCTTTGAGAGGTCAAGAATATCATTAATAATGGTCAGTAAATTTTCACCCGAACGCTGAATGGAATAAAGGTATTCTTTAGATTCCGCATCCATTGGTTTCTTTTGCATTAAACCGGTGAAGCCGAGAATGGCATTCATAGGCGTGCGAATTTCATGGCTCATATTGGCCATAAAATTTTCTTTAACCCTTGCGGCTTCACGCACTTTCTTTTCAGAACTATCAAGCTGATTGATCAACTCATTCTGATGCCGTATCCTGTTGATAATATACCAGAATAAACCAGCGCCACTGAGCAACACTACTACGATCAGTATGGCTCCCCATTTACGGGCTTCCTGGCCACTGCGGTCAATAGAAGAGGTAAGCTCAAACAATACCAGTTGGCGGTTACTGTCCATTTGCTGGATCACTTGGGATATGGCCTCTGTTAATTGGCGGCCTTTTGGAAAGCCCATTAGCGCCTCTGCAGCAAGTTTCCCTGAATAATAAAAAGTGTCCACGATACGTTTGCTCAGTTCCAGCTTCTGCCGTACAAGCGAGTCCAGTTTATCTACATAAATGGTGGAAATATTATCGCCCCGAATAGTTTGCAGCTGATCAAGGATTGATTTTGTTTCATTGATCTGTAAAGCCAGGCCGGAGATATGCGAAGTGTCTTTAGTCACGATCATTCCCCTGATCCTGCTTTCAATAGAGATAACATCTTTTTCCAGGTCGCGTAACTGGTTACCTACCTTAAACTCATCCAGGAGTTTCTCATTTCCGTATACAAGATCATTGATGTTTTTAGCAGAATTGTATTGCAGCAGGATCAGCAACAAATTGCCGGTAATAAAAGCGCTTACTATGAAATAAATAAAGCGTTTACTGGTCATTATACGGAAATATGGACCCTAATATAAGTTAAATTATTCGTGGTGGCTCTTGGAGGGCGGTTTTGTATAGTGTAAAAGCAGGATAATGAGTAATGCGATGCTGATGATAATTCCAGCCAGGAGTACGGCAATACCTACAATATCATGCCCGCTATCTACTTTTTCGATAAAAAAATAAGAAGATGAAATAAGCACGATCATATCGGCAAAGAATAATATGGTATAAAATATTTGCATAAAAAAAAGAGGGCCGTATAGAAATACAGCCCGCAACCAAAACTAACTGCTTATGAGAAAAATTTTGAAAGAGGTTTTATTTTTTGTGTAATAATTAAAAATTAAATCTACACCCGAGTCGCTGTTTAATTTTATGCAAAAAGACGAAAGGGGTAAATGCGTCGGTGAACAGAAAAAATGAATCGGTGAATGGTTAGAGTATGTTCATTCGTTTATTGAGGCTATGGCGGTAAGCATCGGCCACGGGTACAGGTTTACCATTAACAATCAACACCCCTTCCTGTATTGTGTCGATTTTGTTGATCGCTACAATATAGGAACGATGCACCCGGTGAAACTGGATACCCGGTAATCGCTCTTCTACCGCTTTCAATGTAGAATGAATAGCATAAAATTTCTGGGGAGTAAAAATTTTTACATAATCTCCCATTGCTTCCGCATAAAGGATATCGTCAAATTTCAGCTTACGAACAATATTCGAATCCCGGATGAAGATGAATTCATCCTCGCTCAGTTTTACCTCCTCTGTAGCGCTGGCTAAAATATCCCTGGCTTTGTCGATGGATTGTATAAACCGGCCGGGTGTGACAGGTTTTACGATATAGTCCGCCACATTAAGCTCAAATGCCTCAGCTGCATATTCTTTTTTAGAAGTAGTAAAAATGATAATGGGTTTTTGAATACCCAGGTTTTTTATAAGCTCAATACCGGACATGCCAGGCATTTCAATATCAAGTAAGAGCAGGTCGATTTTTTTTTCCTGGAGCAGGTTATATGCCTCCATGGCGGTAGCGCACTCACCTGCCACAGTGATGTCCTTAATCTGGCTGGCCAGTTGTTTCATGGTGGTCCTGGCGATCTTGTTATCGTCGACTATCAGGCAATTCATAAATAAAAATAAGTAATCTGCTGAAATGCCCGGCATTTTCAATGTAAGAACCAATGAAGCCCGGACTAAAACCTGGAACTATTTCTTAAAATAAAAATGATCATCGGCTAAACCTTGCACTCATTCAACCGTCTTATACCAAATTCCGCTTTATGAAATACAAAAAATCACTTGTGAGTTTACTGGCGGCGACAATCATCGCGCTGGGCAGTCTACATGCGCAAAGCAGTGGAAGTGAGGATTCTACCGGTCTGCCTGGTGACAATTTCAGTCTCCAGGGTGCGCTCGAAATGTTTAAGAAAGCAGGTTCTCCCGAAGAGTTTGAGAAATTACTCAACTCGGAATCGAATAATGTAAATAACCTTGATCTGAATGGTGACGGGGAAACGGATTATATCAAAGTGATCGACAAAAAGGACGGCAATATACATGTGTTCGTATTGCAGGCGGCTATTTCTGAAACCGAAAACCAGGATATAGCAGTGATTGAAATAGAAAAGACAGGTGAGCAGAATGCGATCCTGCAAATAGTGGGGGATGAAGATATTTATGGGAAGGAAATGATTGTAGAGCCTAATAGCGATGACGAAGGAGTGAGTTATAATAATAGCGGCGCAAGATTTTCTCATGGGCCAGCGGCGGATTACAACGATAACGGCATCATTGTAAATGTATGGTTTTGGCCATCGGTACGATTTATCTACGCGCCTTCGTATGTGGTATGGACTTCTCCCTGGGGCTGGCGCAATCGTCCAATCTGGTGGCGTCCGTGGAGGCCCGTACATTACCATGTATTCTACCCCCGCAGGGTATATTACAACAGGCATTACACGGTAGTTCATACCAACAGGATCATTAGGGCCAATAGTTTTTATCGTCCATCAAGGGTCAGTTCTGTTACAGTAAGAACAAATACCCGGGCATCTGCAGGACGGTACCAGGCAGGCCGCGGTACACAGCGAAGATCAGTGATGGTTGCCAATGGCAACAGGCAGGTGCATGCAAGCCGGAAAACGACAACAGTGCAGGGAAGGCCCGGCAAAGTAAGAGTAACAAAAACGACTACCCATGTGAAGCGGAGACACCGCTAACATATTTCAATACCAGGATGAGTTCATATGCGGCACGATGAGTGCCGCTTTTTTTATGTATAGCAGGGAGAAAATAAATTTTTAAAATTATACCGAATGGTATATTTTTGTGTTGTCAATCCTGGTAATATGACAAAAGCGGAAAAAACAAGGCAGTTTATTATCGACAGAACGGCGCCCATATTCAATACAAAAGGATATGCAGGTACTTCACTGAATGATATGATAGCGGCCACGGGACTGACCAAAGGAAGCATCTATGGTAATTTTGCCAATAAGGATGAAGTAGCGCTTGCCGCCTTCGACTGTAACCTGGGAAAAGTAAACACTATTATCCGTACTGAAATGGATAAGCGGACTTCTTGTAAAGACAAATTGCTCGTATACCCCGAAGTGTATGAAAACTTCCGGGCATTTTCTTTTCCAAAAGGCGGCTGCCCTGTTCTGAATACGGCTACAGAATCAGACGATACACACCCTGTGTTAAAACAAAAAGCGCAGGATGCCATCAACGGTTGGAAAAAGGGCATCGTATCCCTAATTCAAAAAGGTGTAGCTGATAAAGAGTTTAAAAAAATAGAAGATCCGGAGGAATTTGCCATTACTGTTATTGCTATGATAGAGGGAGCTACTATGATTGCCAACCTGACAGGCAAGCCAGGCTATCGTAAAACAGTTATGCAAGCCATTCGCAGGATGATAGAAGAATTAGGCTGATTTTTTTTATCAATAAATATACCGATCGGTATTAAATATGGAAAGAACAAGAATGATTTCCTGGGATGATCCGGCTACCGGGGCCGCGGAAGCGATTAATATGACCGGGTATGATTATTTACAGGCAATGCTGAATGGTAATTTGCCCGTACCGCCAGTATTAATGACACTCGATCTGCAGGCGGTATCTTTTGAGAAAGGGGCGGCTGTATTTTCTTTTATTCCGCAGGAGTTTCATTATAACCCGATTGGCAGCGTGCATGGCGGCGTTATCACTGCTATCCTTGATTCTGCGATGGGTTGTTCCTTACAATCACTTCTTCCTGCCGGCACCGGGTATACGACGCTTGATCTTAAGATTAATTTTTTAAAGGCCATTACATTAAAAAGCGGGCGGTTAACAGCAAGCGGCAAAATTATTCATGCAGGTAGCAGGACTGCATTGGTTGAGGCGCAGCTGACGGATGAGGCTGGTAAAGTCTATGCGCATGGATTGAGTACATGCATGATCCTACGATCATGAATTAACAATAAAAAATACAAAAATGAAAACAACAGGTAACACAGTGCTGATAACAGGCGGCAGCGCAGGCATAGGATTTGAAATAGCCCGCTTATTTTCTGAAAATGGAAACAAGGTGATCATCACAGGCCGAAACGCGGAACGCCTGGAAGCCGCTGCCGCGCAATTGAAACAGGTAACCGCTATTCAAAGCGATGTAGCTGATGCAACTCAATTGGAGCAACTGGTAAAAAGGATGGGTACTGAGTTTCCCAGACTCAATATTGTTATCAACAATGCAGGCAAGGCCTTTCTTTATAATCTTTCCACCGATACAGATGGTTTTGATAAGGCGGAAGAGGAGATGCTTACAAATTATCTGTCCGTGATAAGGTTGAATGAAAAATTGCTTCCATTGCTGAAGAAACAGGAAAATGCTGCGATCGTTAACGTGTCTTCTATTGCTGCATTTGCTCCTTATCATCTTTTATCTACATATGGTTCCAGCAAAGCAGCCTTACATTCCTATACAAGGGGATTGCGGTATACATTGGCCCAAAGCACAGGTATAAAAGTATTTGAACTGATGCCCCCGCTGGTAAACACGGATTTTTCACAGGAGATCGGTGGCAGTAAAGGTATTTTACCTGCTGTTGTAGCCCAGGGACTGCTGGATGCAATAGAAAAAGACGAATACGAGATCCATGTTGGCGCGACGGCCGAGTTTTATAAATTATATCTTTCATCGCCTGCAGACGCACTGGTGGCAATCAATAACAGGAATTAAAACCGGTAACATGAAACAACGAATAGCATTTGCGCTGATCATGGGAATTATAACCACGGGTATTGTTTCCTTTACGCTTCTCTCGCTGTATCGCGGATTTGGAAATAATTTTTTACCAGCCTGGTTTCGTGCATGGCTTACGGCTTACCTGGTAGTCATACCGGCTATTTTATTAATAGGACCAAAAGTGCAACAGTTTGTAGAGCGCTTATTTCAGAAAGAGGTGGTTTCAACAGAATAATAAATAATATGAAAAGAGTTGTAATTACAGGAATGGGGGCTATTACCCCCTTAGGCAATACTGTCACGGAATTTTGGAATAGTATTATTGCTGGCAAAAGCGGAGTTGGGCCGATTACAAGATTTGATGCTGCTAAATTCAAAACAAGGTTTGGCGCGGAGGTGAAAGGTTTTAATGCGGAAGATTACATTGAAAAAAAGGAGATAAAAAAATACGATCTTTTTACGCAGTATGCCATTGCTGCAAGCGACCAGGCGGTTTTGAATGCGCGGCTTGATTTTTCTTCGATGAGTGAGACCGAGCGATATGATATTGGAGTGATATGGGCATCGGGTAATGGCGGCATAGGTACTTTTGAAGAGCAATTAAAAGAATTTTATACGGGTGATGGCAATCCGCGTTTCAGTCCCTACTTCATTCCAAAGATGATCGTGGATATCGCTGCCGGGGTGATCTCTATCCGTCACAGGTTACATGGTCCTAACTATTGTACCGTATCGGCCTGTGCTTCTTCCAATACCGCTATTATCAATGCCTTTGACACCATTCGCCTGGGTAAAGCGATGATCATGATCGCGGGAGGGTCAGAAGCTGCTATTACGCCTTCATCTGTAGGGGGATTTAATTCTTCGCAGGCATTATCAAAAAATAACGCACAACCAGAAAAAGCATCCCGTCCTTTTGATAAAGACCGGGATGGTTTTGTGATCGGCGAAGGGGCCGGTGCGTTGATCCTTGAGGAAAGAGAACATGCTTTGCAAAGAGGCGCGACTATTTATGCTGAAATGGAGGGTGGGGGAATGGCCGCAGACGCATACCATCTCACCGGCACTCATCCCGAAGGGCTGGGAGCTGGATAGGGTATGGCAAAAGCATTAACAGAAGCAGGCATTGTGCCGCAGCAGGTAGATTATATCAACGCGCATGCAACATCTACCCCCCTGGGTGATATAAGTGAACTAAAAGGCATCAGTAAAATTTTTGGTAATCACCCGGTGGCGATCAGTGCTACCAAATCGATGACAGGGCATTTACTGGGCGCTGCCGGTGCTATTGAAAGTATTATAAGCATATTGTCGGTAAAGGAAGATATTATTCCGGCCACCATGAATACACAAAACCTGGACCAGGAAACGCCGGAAGGGCTCAATATTATTTTAGGTAATCCTCTTCGCAAGATTGTAAACTACTCATTGAATAATACATTTGGCTTTGGCGGTCATACGGCCAGCTCTCTTTTTAAAAAACATGCTGTGTAAATAAAGAAATCCTATTGAAATTCATTCAAAAAACTGTTTGTAAATTGTGTCTCTAAACAAACATAGCATGAGTGATATATTCGATGCCCCTGAAAAAATTTCCCAGGATGAATTATTTATTAAGATGGTTGTTGATGCCTGGGACCTTCATAATAAAAGAGTAAGTGATCTGCTGACCAGGCTATCAGATGAGCAGTTATATGCAGCCGTTGCGCCGGGGCGTAACCGGGGGATCTATTTGTTGGGCCATCTTGTTGCTGTGACGGATGGAATAGCTCCTCTATTAGGCGCTGGACCAAAATTATATCCCGCGCTGGAAGATACCTTTCTTAGAAAGCCTGATAACATAGATGCGGATATGCCTTCCGCAGATACGCTAAAAGAATATTGGAAAAAAGTAAATGAGCGTTTATCCGCATACATCAAGACAATGCCTCCCGATGATTGGTTTACTGCGCATACCGCTGTCTCCAAAGAAGACTTTGCAAGAGAGCCACATCGCAATAAATTGAATATTCTTATTAACAGGACAAATCATGAAGCCTATCATTTTGGGCAGATGATATTCCTGGAAGCAAGAAAAAGCTAACACAACCGGAATAGCAGAACCCGGAACTTGCAGATCAGGGATGTTCAGTAATAATAGGGAGATTCTCTTATTCGGCGCCAGTTATATCATAAAATTCCTGGTGGCCTCTTCCTGATCTTCGGGCACATATTGATTTGTAATAGGAGCGTTCCTTGTTTATACGGCATTTACAAATAATACCTCGAAATTTTATCTCCTTCTTAATTTACCCGGTGATTAATCATCCGGGTATTTTTTCAGAGTTAGTATAGCTCCGGCATGGAAAACCCTTCCAAAATGAAAGACTGTATTTTCATTTTGGAAGGGTTTTCTATGCCGGTAATTCAGGCCGTAAAATACTTCTGCCTGTAGAACCATTGCCCAGCCTGCATTGTAGCGACCGGAGATTAAAAAAATAGTTCCGGCACCCCTTTCGCCATATGCCGGTAGCAAAACAAATGATGATCAAAAAACTAATACAATGATGAATCAGAACGAGGCGCTCTTCTTCCTGGAAGATAAGCTGCCTGAAATGAAAGAAGACCTGGCCAGGAAAAGCCCGAAAGAAGGAATACTTCCTGTTTTTAGTTCCATTCAATGTCTTACGGATTTTATGATAAGACAGGCTAAAACGCATAACAGGCAAATGCTAAAAAGAGGTTTTTCTGTTGCAGACA
>CAZGSG010000081.1:4006-6993 GCA_964528095.1 uncultured Terrimonas sp. | reverse complement strand
TGCCATTGAGTCGATATTTATTCATTCATTTTCCATCCTGTTTACAACCTGCGCAACAAGACTGGAAAGAATGCAACTGCAATCGCTCATGCCGCTGCATTTATACGAAGTATATGTAACGCAGGCCAGCAGGCCAAATTACTAATGATGAATTCATACAGCATCAACCGGAATTCAATGAAACAAAAAGTGAAGGGTAAGGTTAGCGAGATAGTGGTTGTGTTCTTATTGTGGTTGATCGCCCTTTCACTTTTATATGAAGTGTTTATCAAAATAAAAATAGTACTCCGCCACTAAAAATAATTTTATGCTTACACTACTCTATATACTTATTTGCCTGGTCTGTTTTGGGATCTTTTTTAAATCAATAGAATGGTTTGATAAGATCTGACAAACAGTTTTCTTAACCAAATTAAACGTAAAGCTATGATGTCTATACTATTCGTGATCTCAATACTGGTATTTATCTACCTGGTATATGTACTTATTAAACCAGAAAAATTTTAATTGCTAAATCACTCCACAATGAACTACGAATTAATCGGTGTTATTATAACCTTTCTTGTCACTTTGCTGATAGCTTTTCCACTGGGAAAATATATTGCTAAAGTTTTCAGGGGCGATAAAACGTTTACAGATTTTCTAAACC
The DNA here is from genome assembly GCA_964528095.1 of uncultured Terrimonas sp. Taxonomy (GTDB): domain Bacteria; phylum Bacteroidota; class Bacteroidia; order Chitinophagales; family Chitinophagaceae; genus CAZGSG01. Next base: position 6,344 of record CAZGSG010000081.1, on the reverse strand, counting down.
CGGTAGAGCGGGCTATTTTTCGTTTTTGCAGGATCGATCCTGCCGTTGAGATGAACTGGAAGCAACATATGGTTGCGTTGCTTTCCATCAACCTGCTTTGGCTGGTTTATGCTTTTTTTATGCTTCTTTTCCAGGGCAGCATGTTCCTCAACCCCGATGGCAATCCATCCATGACTCCTGATCTTAGTTTTAATACGGCGATATCTTTTTTAGTCAATTGTAACCTGCAACACTATTCGGGAGAAAGCGGGCTTAGTTATCTCAGCCAGCTTGCTGTTATTACTTTCCTGCAATTCGTATCCGCTGCTACCGGTGTGGCCGCCGTTGCAGTATTGTTTAAAGCATTTGCAGAAAAAACAACGGAGAAGCTGGGTAACTTTTTTGTGTTTTTCACAAAAACGATTACGCGCATCATGCTGCCTCTTTGTATTATAATAGCTGTGTTGCTCGCGTTTAATGGCACACCCGCTTCTTTTGATGGAAAAGATACCATTACTACGCTTCAGGGTGATACGGTAAATGTAGCACGCGGGCCGGCTGCCGGTATGATCGCGATCAAACATCTTGGAACAAATGGGGGCGGATGGTTTGGAGCCAACTCAACGCATCCGTTGGAAAATCCTAATTATTTTACCAATGCTGTTGAGGTGATTGCCCAATGCATCCTTCCTATGGCATTGATCTTTGCGTTTGGTGGCTTTATACGGAGAAGGAAACTGGGGTATGTAATATTTGGCGTAATGACAGCAGGTATGCTCACATTCATGATACCAAATATGCTGTCTGAAATGGGGGGAAACCCGGCGATAGCGAAAATGCATATTGCGAATGCTATCGCAATGGAAGGTAAGGAAGTAAGATTGGGAGTACCGGCCTCAGCCTACTGGCAGGTGATGACCACTATAATTTCTACAGGTTCGGTCAATTCGATGCATGATAGCAGCATGCCTATGTCGGGTGCCATGCAATTGCTCGGTATGATGACCAATTGTTTTTATGGAGGAAAAGGCGTCGGGCTACTCAATTATTTTATATTCCTCATCATCGCAGTATTTATTTCCGGGCTGATGGTCGGGCGCACACCTGAGTTTCTTGGCAGGAAAGTAGAAGCCAGGGAAATGAAGATCGCCTCACTTATCGCATTATTGCATCCTTTTCTTATACTGGCAGGCACAGCATTGTCTTCTTATTTTGTAGCGCACCATGCTACAATGCCCTGGGCTACTCAACCGGGTAACTGGTTAAACAATCCTGGCAATCACGGTTTTTCAGAAATGCTTTATGAGTATACATCCTCTTCCGCTAATAATGGTTCGGGTTTTGAAGGCCTGGGCGACAATAATATTTTCTGGAATATAACAACAGGATTAGTAATGCTCCTGGGACGATTTCTTCCCATCATCGGCCCTATAGCAATAGCAGGTATACTGGCCCGAAAAAAATATGTGCCTGAATCGGCAGGTACACTCCAAACCGATACGGCAACATTTGGTATTATGACATATGCAGTGATCATGATCCTGGCAGCACTGGCTTTCTTCCCGGCGCTTACACTCGGGCCGATAGCAGAATACTTTAATATCCGGTAATATAGCAGAGAGTAAATGTATTAATCGATAATAATTAATAAAATGACAAGAAATCAGGATAATAAATTGTTTCAGGCTTCTTTGGTAAAAGAGGCGATCAGGCAATCCTTCATAAAACTCGATCCGCGTATCATGTTCCGCAACCCGGTAATGTTCACGGTAGAGGTTGGTACAGCTATCATGCTGGCAGTAACCTTGTACGCGGCCATCACTTCCGATATAACCCAGGGTTCAATTGGGTATAACCTTGCGGTTTTTATCGTTCTATTGCTCACGCTGCTTTTTGCAAATTTTGCAGAGTCGATTGCAGAAGCGAGAGGTAAGGCACAGGCAGAAAGTTTACGTAAGCTAAGGGAGGAGACCCCTGCAAAAAAGATCAATAGCGAGAATGATACAAAAGTCATCATAACGCCTTCATCTCTTCTTAAAAAAGGAGACCTGTTTGTTTGTGAAACAGGGGACACTATTCCAATGGATGGTGAGATCATAAAAGGCATTGCCACTATCGACGAGTCGGCGATCACCGGTGAATCTGCGCCCGTGATACGGGAATCGGGCGGTGATAAATCTTCTGTGACAGGTGGTACTAAAGTGTTAAGCGATAAAATAATCGTGCGGGTAACATCAGATCCTGCGGATAGCTTCCTCAAGAAGATGATCGCGTTGGTAGAAGGTGCTTCCAGGCAAAAAACTCCTAATGAGATATCCCTGACCAAATTACTGGCAGCCTTTACACTGGTGTTCATTAT
>CAZGSG010000081.1:0-3996 GCA_964528095.1 uncultured Terrimonas sp. | reverse complement strand
GTGTTACCCTTAAGCCGTTTGGCGACTATGCGAACACGCCTATTACCATAGCGGCTTTTGTTTCACTTTTTGTTTGTTTAATACCGACAACGATCGGCGGACTATTAAGCGCAATAGGTATTGCCGGTATGGACAGGGCACTAAGAGCCAATGTCATTACCAAAAGTGGTAAAGCAGTAGAAACAGCCGGAGACCTGGATACATTATTATTGGATAAAACAGGCACCATCACTATCGGTAACCGGAAAGCGACCAATTTTTACGCGGCAAATGGCATTGATGAGAAGCTTTTTATTGAAACAGCGGTTATCTCATCGCTTGCAGATGAAACCCCTGAAGGTAAATCAATTGTCGAACTGGGTAAATTGGATACCAACCTATTAAAAACAGCAAATTCGGTTTTTATAAAATTTACCGCCGAAACAAGAAGCAGCGGTATGGACCTGGCCGATGGAACAAAAGTGCGTAAAGGCGCTTTTGATGCTATCCGGAATTTAGTGGTCAGGGCAGGAAATAGTTTTCCTCCGGAAATAGAACAAAAAGTAAAAGAGATCGCATCAAATGGAGGAACTCCATTGGTGGTTAGTAAAAATGACAGGGCGCTTGGTGTAATTGAACTACAGGATATCATTAAGCCCGGCATACAGGAACGATTCGCGCGGTTAAGAAAAATGGGCGTAAAAACAGTAATGGTAACAGGTGACAATCCATTGACTGCAAAATATATTGCTACAAAAGCGGGCGTTGATGATTTTATCGCCGAGGCAAAGCCTGAAGATAAAATGAATTATATCAAGGCTGAACAACGTGGGGGAAAACTGGTTGCCATGATGGGTGATGGAACAAATGATGCGCCTGCACTGGCGCAGGCAGATGTGGGTGTTGCCATGAACAGCGGTACACAGGCGGCGAAGGAAGCCGGTAATATGGTTGACCTGGATAATGACCCTACAAAACTGATCGAGATCGTAGAGATAGGCAAACAGTTGTTGATGACAAGAGGAACCCTCACCACTTTTTCCATCGCCAATGACGTTGCAAAATATTTCGCGATAGTTCCTGCATTGTTCATTGCATCAATTCCGTCCCTGCAGGGGTTGAACATCATGAAACTAAGCAGTCCTGAAAGCGCTATCCTGTCAGCAGTCATTTTTAATGCGATCATTATACCATTGCTTATACCGCTGGCGCTGAAAGGCGTGGCGTATAAGCCGATAGGCGCAAGCGCGTTGCTCAGGCGCAACCTGCTTATCTACGGACTGGGTGGTGTGCTCATCCCTTTTATTGGTATCAAACTGATTGATATGATCGTCTCATTATTCATTTAAAAAATTATATAATAAAAATGAAAAAGTATTTAATGCCATCCTTAAAGCTTACGCTGATAATGATCATTCTTTGTGCCGTATGTTATCCGCTGCTTATTGCAGGTATAGCCAAACTGGCGCCAGGTGGAGGAAAGGGTGAAACGATCAGTGTAAATGGCAAAGTTGTAGGGTATGCGAATATTGGGCAGAAGTTTACTGAAGATAAATATTTCTGGGGCCGCCCTTCTGCAGTCGATTATAACGCGGCCGGATCAGGGGGTTCCAATAAAGCAGTTTCCAATCCTGATTATATACAACAGGTAGCAGACAGGATTGACACTTTTCTTGCACACAATCCTGCTGTAAAAAGAACAGAGATACCCTCTGAAATGGTTACTGCCTCCGGTAGCGGACTGGACCCGGATATTTCACCGGCTTCGGCTTATTTACAGGTACAACGGGTATCTGCAGCACGAAATATAGCGGAAACAAAACTCCGGGCATTAATTGACCGACAAATTGAAAAGGGAATTCTGGGGCCGGATAAGGTCAATGTATTGAAGTTGAATGTAGCATTGGATGAATTGAAATAATAATTGAAAACCGGAATGGGGTAAAAACGGGTTTGTAATTCAACACCTGTATTATCCATTCCTGAAATAAAATAAACAAACAAAACATGAAAAAGATTTCGGTAATAGTGATGTTCCTGGTTAGTATAAATGTTATGGCACAATCCGATAGTTCCCATACACCGTTTTCAATCAGCGGGTACCTCGAGGGATATTATAGCTATGATTTAAATAAACCAGCTGATAATACCCGGCCTGGATTTATTTACAATTATAACAGGCACAATGAATTTAATGTTAACCTGGGGCTTATAAAAGGAGCTTATGTTACAGAACGGGTAAGGGCCAACCTTGCACTTGCCGTAGGGACTTACATGAACGCTAATTATTCAGCCGAACCGGGTACGTTGAAAAATATATATGAAGCAAATGCCGGATATAAATTGAGTAAATCAAAAAATCTCTGGCTGGATATGGGGATCATGCCTTCGCATATCGGGTTTGAAAGTGCTATTGGCAAAGATAACTGGACGCTTACCCGCAGTCTTGTTGCAGAGAACTCTCCTTATTTTGAGAGCGGCGCCAAACTAAGTTATACTACTGCCAATGGCAAACTCCTGCTAGCTGCTATGGTGCTGAACGGATGGCAACGTATTACACGTACAGATGGCAATTCAGCTTTGAGTTATGGCACCCAGCTATTTTATAAAGCGTCGGATAAGCTGACGCTCAATTATAGTACGTTTATCGGAACCGATAAACCAGACAGCGCCAGGTTATGGCGATACTACCATAATATGTACGCTATATTCCAGTTTACCGATAAAATTGGATTGACTGCAGGCTTTGATATCGGCACTGAACAGAAAGCAGTAGGAGATAATGACATGAATACATGGTATGCGCCGGTGGCAATCCTGCGGTATACACCAACGGCTAAGTGGGCATTGGGTTTGCGTGGTGAGTACTTCGCGGATGCGAATGGTGTAATTATCAGCAGTGGCACTCCCAACGGGTTCAAAACCCTGGGAGGATCGCTGAACATCGATTATATGCCACAAAAAAATGTTTCATTCCGGGCAGAATACCGGTACCTGGATAGCAAAGACGCCATTTTTATAAAGAATGAGCAGGCCAAAGATAATAACACCGCTATCACGATTGCCGCGGCTATTGGGTTTTAGAAAATCACTGTTGGGCGATGAGATTGATTTATTGAAAACAGGGTAATGCAGCGATTTTGAAAAATAAATACACTTAAATTACAAGCAGGTATGGAAGAAGAAAAAGAAAATACCGGTGAAGAATGGCTGCATAAAACGGGCACTACGCCGTTAGCGAAGGGACGCCTGAAAATATACCTGGGCATGAGTGCGGGGGTTGGTAAAACTTATCGCATGTTGCAGGAAGCACATCAATTACAACAGGATGGTGTGGACGTGCGCATCGGTTATATAGAAACACATAACCGCAAAGAAACAGCCGCATTGGTAGAAGGCTTGCCTTCTATACCGCGAAGAAGTGTTTTCTACAGAGGCAAGAGCCTGGAAGAATTGGATGTTGCCGCTATCCTGCTCACACATCCTAAAGTAGTACTGATCGATGAGTTGGCACATACCAATATTCCCGCCAGTAAAAATGAAAAACGCTGGCAGGATATAATGGAAGTACTGGAAGCGGGCATCGATGTTATTTCTGCGATCAATATCCAGCATATAGAGAGTATTAATGACGATGTAAAACAGATCACCGGTGTGGAAGTAAAAGAACGGGTGCCGGATAAGATCTTACAGATAGCTGAAGAGGTGGTGAATATTGATCTGCCGGCCGATGAATTGATCCGGCGATTAAAGGACGGAAAAATCTATGACCACAGTAAGGTGCAGCAGGCGCTTACCAATTTTTTCCAGCCCGAAAAAATATTGCAGCTAAGGGAGCTGGCGCTCAAAGAAGCAGCGGGCCAGGTAGAGCGCAAGGTAGATTACTCCATTACCGCACGCATTACCCCATTCCGGCATGAGTATTAATTGTCCTGTATCTACCCTAAACTTCAGATTGTGCGACGTATAACACGCAAAACTTCCCGACCGGCCTCGCGTTATTAGAGCCGGTTGTAT
>CAZGSG010000080.1:0-20941 GCA_964528095.1 uncultured Terrimonas sp. | reverse complement strand
AGCAGTAAAAAATAATTGTGCACGGTGGAATGATCTTTATTATCACTTACCCATGTTTTATATGCCGGTATTGCATAAGGGCGATAATTATGATAGAATGAGCCGGGGCCAACACCTGTAAGCCAGTTATCTTTTATCATTCTTACGCCTGCTATCCAGCGATAAAAACGTTCCGCAGTCGAAACGTCTTTCATTTGGTAAGTGGCCGTAAGATGTTGCCTGAAATCTTCGTGAAAAATAGTAGACCGGTAATCCGGTGCATATCGCAGGTAGCGGTCATCATTTTTTATCCAGAATCCTGAAATAGCTACGACGATCAATACCGCAATGTATGCAACAGGTAATAATTTTCTTTTTATCAGCCACCATGCCAGCATCCCGGTAAACAGGGCCAGCCATGCGCCCCTTGAATAGGAAAAAAATAAGGCGATCAGCAGCACCCATAAAGCAGCCACAATAAGCCTACGTGTCTTTTTAAGGCTGCTTAATTTATACATCGCCAGCAAAACAGGAGTCATGCAGACAAGCATCGCTGAGTAATTAACATGATTCCGGAAAAATGGTTGCAATGCATCATTGATCGAAATAAAACTGAAGCCATACTGAAAATGTCTCGCCAATGTGATGACTGTTACGATCATCATAGATACCACGAGAATGAGGAATGATAGCCTGATCCTCTCTTTATTGCTGAAGATGATCAGTGGCGCCAATACAAAAGCACCAAGATACCAGCCTTTGGCAAGAAGAAATTTTATTGATACCAGGGGCTGCGTAGAGAAACTTACCGTAACAACAGCCCAGCCCATACTTATCAGCAACAATAATAACAACGGGTGGTTAATTATCTTTTTTGACAATACCGAAGGATCATAGACCCAATAAAGAAGAAATAAGAATGAAACTAATAGCATGATCGCTTCGTCCGGCAAATCTGTTCCCAGCGAAGCAGTTAGTTGTATCTCAGTGGAAAAAGGAAGAGAGGCCATTAAGAGAAAAAAAAATACCCGTACATGATTCCAACCCGCGTAGATCAGTAAACAGGTAAATGGCACTATAGCAAAATAATACATTTCTGTATAAACAGCCAGTAGCAAGGACAGGATAAAAAAACCTGCAAAAAATAAAAGTGGTTGCTTTTGTGATGTTATCACTTCTTCTCATTTTTTCTTCGTTCGAGCAGCAGCACCAGCAACAGCGCAAAAACCAGGCTGAGAAAAGCGGTGGCTATCAATATTTGCATGCGCCTGGGCTTATCGGGCCATGTAGCGCTTCTTGCTTTCTCTACTACAATCAGCACCGCGGGGTTGCTATCCGCTATCAACTGGTATTCTCCGATCAGTTTTTCATATTGCTGCACCTGTTCTATAAGTACTTTCTGGCGCTGGGACATTTGTTGACTGGTCGCTTCAGTAATATCCGCATTTCTTAAAAAGACCGGGATGCTGTCGATACGTAACTGGATCTTCTGCTGACCGGCCCGGAGTGTTTGTAATGCGATTAAATTACTTTCATTCTGGATATTCCGGTGGATCTTTTCCAATGTCGACATGATCGAATTGGATAAACTGGCCGCCATCATCTTATCCGTATCCCATACTTTTACTTTTAATTCCCCGTAATCGCTTTTCATCACACTTGTATTCTTTTTCAGCAATGCTGCGGCTTTCGTTATTCTTGCAGAGGATAGTTCTTTTATTGCATAGTGCGTTCCCAGGTCGAACTCGCCGGCTATTGCGAGATAAACAGTATCCAGCTGTGCGGTACCTACTATTTTGTCCAGTTCATCAGGAGTGCCAATACTGGGATAAAGAGATTGAATATTATCACTGAATATCCTGGACTTGTCGGCATTGAGTGAATTACCGGGTAGCGCCGTTGACACCGATAAATAATATTCTTTCTGCGTAAAAAGAACGATGGTGACAGCGCCCAGTGAAACAAATACTATAGCAACTATTTGTTTCCACCATTTGGCAATAAGATAAAAAATATCAGGCATGGTTGTTTTTTTGATCATCCCCTGTTCTTTATAATACTGCGCCATTCCCGCAGGTCCAGCAACCTGGTAGCAATCAGTATCCCGGTCGCTATCATTCCTGACACAATGATCAGTAATAATTTGCCGGGCCAATCGCGGCCAATGTATAAAAAGCAACAAAGAACAAGCCCTGTAAAAATATAGATTAACAAAGAGCGAACATGAATATTATTTTTCAATTTCCGGTCAACAAAAAGCATGGCTGCAATTCCTGCCATCCCCTGGCTTAAAAGAGCTGCTATACAGCAGCCCCTGGCTCCCAAGGATGGGATCAGGAAGAGGTTCAATAAAATATTCAGTAAGACCGCCGCCAGTGTGATATAATTCAATACAGCAATATGGCCTGTAGCGGTCAGCACGGTGCCGTACACATAAGTTAATGAATAACCCAGCAATGCCGGCATACACCATTGTAGTATCTCCGCGGACCTGTAATCGGTGTGATGATACAGGATTTGCTGGATCCAGGGAGCAAGAAAGATGCAGACGCAAACTATAACGATGGAATACGAAAAAATAAAATGCCGGTTCATGAGAATAACCGTCTGGACATTCCGGCCCTCACTCCACTGGCGGCTTATATAGGGTAAAAGAAATGAGGCAAGAAGATAACCGATCATATTGGCAGCATCCAGCAAACGAAAAGAAGCTGCATACAAACCAGCTTCATGTGCGCCATTACCATTCATGCGTTCAAGAAGGAATCCATCCAGGCGGTTATGCGTAGACATTAATAAAATGACCAGTGCGAAAGGCATCACTTTTTTAAAAACAGTTATCGCAGCCAGGTGGCCAGTTCGGATAAATGGATTTAGCTTCAATTTAAAAAGGATGAGCAAAGCTGCAGTTACAGCAAGAAAAGTGCAGGCAACCTGGAAAATAAGAAAGCGTTCGATCGTTATATTTCCTGTAATCCATGGAAAGTACAGAAAGCTGCCACACAACAGGATCATTACTGTTTTGTCCAGAACAGAAAGCCATGCATCAATGGAAAATCGCTGATTGGCGGTAATGATCGTTCTTAAGAAGATAAAAAAGGAAGTCGCGACCTGGATCAATGCGGTATACAATAAAATATCCAGGCGTTTGACGCCGGTCATTATTGCAACACCGTAAAGCAAGGCCAGGTAAAATATCGCGAACATTATTTTTACCAGTAAAAAGGAAGCGATATTATGCTGTACAGTATGATCCTTTGCTGCAAGTTGGCGGTTCAGGTAACTAGTAAAACCAAGATCGAGCAAAAAACTAAAAACGATTGAAAGATTAAGCAATGAGAAGTAGATGCCATATATCGAAGTGCCCACTGTATTCTGAACCTGCCGGTCAATGCCAAATATCCATATTGGTTTTATTATGACATTCAGCAGGATCAGCAATCCAAGTGAGGAATAAAATTTGGCTGATTCTTTCATTGATCTAACTAACCACTCTTACGTTGCGGTTAAAATTTTCTTCCAGGGAAATAAAGGTTTCAGTACGTTCTATCCCCTTGATCTTTTGCAACTGATCATGCAGAACATACCTCAATTGCGAAATGTCCTTACAAACTATTTCCGCAAACATGCTATAGTTGCCCGTAGTATAATTGAGCCTGACTATCTCCGGCATTTTTTGCAGGTCTTTTGCTACAATATCATACAGGGAACTTTCTTTAAGATAAATGCCGATAAAAGCTATGACATCATATCCTAAAAGTTTCAGATCGGCACTTAGTTTTGTACCTTTAACTATGCCGGCTTCCTGAAGTTTTTTGATACGGACATGTATAGTACCGCCGGATACGAATAGTTTTTTACCGAGATCGGCATAGGAGATTTCCGCATTTTCCATCATGTGATGGATGATCTCCAAATCCAGTTTATCCAAATTCAATTTAGTCGCCATTTTATGAGCTTGTTTTGATTATTTTCATATATTTCATCAAATATTTGGAAAATATCTATATTTTCAAAATATTTATTGGAAAATTTGGAAAGAAAAGGTCATTTTTCCTACATTTGTTCTATCAAGTTCTTCATCACAGCTAAAACCTGTGATAATACTGTGGGGTGATGAAATTTTCGGCAGACATGCCCTCTTGTCTCGGGGGTGAGGATAACGGAACAAACGTAGCATAGAGCCGTATCGGTAGCAATACTGGTGCGACCAGGGTCGACCACTGAACTTTGTGCTATAGCTAACCGCCTCGTGGAGGTTCGATCCCTCCCCCTACAGCTCTCTTCTTATGTGTATGTGATTGTTTGCCTTTGTAATTTACGCTATTACAAAGGCTTTTTTTTATGCTGTCCTTAAGCGGGCTTAACTAAAAAAGCCGCCTGATATGGCAGCTTCTTTGATCTCATTCTTTAACCGTCGACACCGGGTCAAACGGCCCGTTCAAGATCTTTCCTATGGACGTCCAAGTCTCCATGCCCAGCTGTCTTCTCCCACCTGCACACAGGTTACAATTTCACCAGCTGAGTTCCTCGCTTCATGGCCTTGTTGCCCTTTTGTACAGCTCTCACCTGCTTCTTGCGCGGTGATCTCGATTACTTCCAGTGTAGTTGAAAAATCGTCTTCCCTTTCCAGGGTCAGTGTTGGGTTGTTGTTTAGCATATTCATGTTTTAAGGTTTATAACTAAAGCTAAGAGAAAAGATAGCTCTTCTCAATACTCTATTTGTAGTATACTATGATAATGGGAGATAGTTTTCCTTCTTCTATAGGTGTTTACCTCATCCATAACTAAAAGACTTTCCCGTCGGCCGCTCTCACAGTGGTATATAAGTATAAGTTCTTAGCAATAAAAAGCAGGACCCGCCAGGTTTGTCATTGTTTTTGGTTCTGCACTTATATTATACATCCGGTTCTCCATCTTTTATTTGAAACAAGCAGCACAGATAATAATAAAATCAGGTATCTGCCTATCTAACTATTTCCAAAAACTACGGAACCGTAATCTGCATACATCATGAAAAATGTAAGGAGAAGGTTAAGGCCTTATCATTTTTTGTCAGACTAAACTGTTGCTGTTATTTTTGCCTGTCAAAACCTATATATGAAGAAAACACTCCTACTTTTTGTCTCTTTTATTGCTGTGGCCGCGTATGCGCAGGACCCAACTATCAAATCACTAAAGGAAGCTGCGGATAAAAATGTAAAAAAAGATCCGGCCGATACCACACAAAAAACCTGGAAAACCGGCGGGGCTTATGGTATTAATCTTTCTCAGGGATCCCTGAACAACTGGGCTGCAGGTGGTGATGACTTTTCTCTATCCGTCAATTCGGTACTCAACCTGTTTGCATTTTATAAAAAAGGGAAACATAGCTGGGATAATACGCTCGACTTCAACCTCGGGTATGTAAAGACCACCAGTCTCGGTAGCAGAAAGAATGATGATCGCATTGATGTTCTTTCCAAGTACGGCTATGCGCTCAATCCTAAGTTAAACGCGGCCGGCCTGTTTAATTTCCGTTCGCAGTTCTTCAAGGGTTATACCTATGAAGATGATGTTAAAACCCTGTCCTCTGCTTTTCTTTCCCCTGCTTATGTGCTGGTAAGTCCCGGTCTCGACTATAAGCCGGTTCCCAATCTGTCTATATTTGTTTCTCCCATTACCGCCCGTTGGGTGATCGTAAAAGATGATTCGCTTGCTGCTAAAGGGCTATATGGTGTAGACCCGGGCAAACACTCGATTGCTGAGTTTGGAGCATTTGCATCTATTAATTACATTAAAGAGTTCAATAAAGTGCTTTCTTATAGAGGAAGACTGGACCTGTTCTCCAACTACAAAAACAATCCTCAAAACATAGATCTTTATTTCACCAATGTACTCAATATCAAATTTACAAAAGTACTTTCGGCGACATGGAGCGTAGATATGATCTATGATGATGATGTTCGATTATTTGGCGCTAATGGAAACTCGGCCGCACTTCAGTTAAAATCTTTGATCGGGGTAGGTCTGTTGGTAAAATTATAGTTCATTTCATACGATCATATTTTCATATCGCTACAATGCAAAGGCTCGTAAAATAATTTACGAGCCTTTGTATTGTAGCATTTCGCAGCCCTTAAAAGAACTTGTCCACCTTTGCAATTGCTCCGGCAGACAAGCCCCTTAACTCTCGAATAATTGGGTTACGGTTTTAACTTTCCAATTGGTAATTAATAGGAAGGGTACGCCATGTTTTTACATTTTTCCCTTTCACTTGTCCTGGTGACCATTTTGGCATTTTCGAAACAACTTTGATTGCTTCTTCTTCCAGGCCATAGCCTAGTTTATTGCCAACTGTAGATACGTTTGATATATTTCCTTTTTCATCCACTGCGAATTGAACATTCACAGTACCCTCTATATTATTATCGATTGCTTCCTGCGGATATACGATATTGTCATTAATGTATGTATCGAGACTTGATTGTCCTCCTCCATATTGAGGCGCTACTTCTGTACGGTTATAATAACCCATTTTATCTACTTCCATTTTCGCGCTCATATCTTCTGCGGTCATTTTGGATGATGCTTTTCCTTTCTTCTTTGCCGCAGCTGTAGTAGAAGGAGCCATCTTGCTGTTTCCGGTATCCTTACCATTTTCACCTGATGTAGAATTATTTGCCGAATCATCACTGTTATTGCAGGCAGCTACCGTTAAACTGAATCCAATAGCGGCTACAATCGTTTTAAAACCTGTATTCAATTGACTGTAAGTCATAATCTTAAATTTAGATGAGTAATTTGTTTCCTGTATTAATCCAAACAAGATGCCACGATATACCATTGGGGGTCAAAATTCAAAAGTAAAAAATCAAAATTAGCCTCCTTATCATTTGGCAAATCGTGGTTTTCAGTTTTACATTCAATCTGCTCAAACCAGTTACTTAAGCTATTTCAAGTTCTATATTTCAAAATAAAAACCATGCTTTACCTTTGTTTGTCATGGGTTATAAAAAATTAATACGGTTTGAAGAGCTAAATAGTTTTTCAAATGTGCTGCAGTTTCCTGAAAACATGGCTGGCCAGTGGAGCGGTTTTTTTAAAAATACACAACCGATTATCCTTGAGCTTGCCTGTGGAAAAGGGGAGTATGCGGTAGGTCTGGGTCAGCTATATACTGATAAAAATTTTATTGGAGTAGACCTGAAGGGAAACCGGATCTGGGTAGGTGCGAAAAAAGCATTACAGCAGAACCTGCAGAATGTTGCTTTTTTACGTACACAAATCGACCAGATCGCTTCTTACTTTTCTACCAGGGAAGTGGCAGAGATCTGGATCACTTTTCCGGACCCGCAGCTACGAATGTCCAAGGCAAAAAAAAGATTGACGCATCCCAAATTTCTTCGCCTGTACCAACAGTTTCTTGTGCCCGGTGGCATGATCCATTTAAAAACTGATAGTCCCGATCTTTATCAATTTACAAAAACGGTAATAGACCTATACGGTTGTACAATAGAGACAGATCATGATCATGTATACCAGCAGGAAACAATTTCACCTGAACTGCAGATCAAGACCCATTATGAATCGTTGGATATTGCCGGGAGCAACAGGATCCATTATCTCCGTTTTTCACTTCCTGCTCAATTACCAGGACTGGAAAGGACGAAGAACTGAAACAATTATTGAAACATGAAGGAGTGGACTGAAGGCATCGATTATTATATGAATGAGGATGGTTTTGTGGTACTGACAGCGAAGTTCCATCTTGACCGGGGGCATTGTTGTGGTAATGGATGCAAACATTGTCCTTATGAATATAAAAATGTACCCGAACCAAAGCGGTCGGCTCTAATAGCGGCAGCGGCGGCACGGGACAAAACAGGAACAAACAGTGATAAAAATTTCCAGATCTAAATAATCATTCTCTATGCCATCAAAAAAGAAAGTGCCTGCAAAAAAATCAGCAGGCAAACTAAAAACGGTAAAGCCTTCCGGCAAGAGGGAAGAAAATTTTTTTGAACTGGTTTATGAAGTGGCAAAACAAATCCCTAAAGGCAGGGTAACCTCTTACGGTGCCATTGCCGCCTGTCTTGGTACAAAACTTTCTGCCAGGATGGTGGGCTGGGCAATGAATGGTGCAGGTAAGGTAACCCCAGCTATTCCTGCGCATCGTGTTGTAAACAGGAATGGCATGCTGTCGGGCAAGCATCATTTTGGCAAACCCGATGAAATGGAAAAGCGATTGAAGAAAGAAGGTATTCTTGTAAAGGACGATATCGTCGTTGATTTTAAGAAGCTGTTCTGGGACCCCTCAGAGGAACTGGGGTTTTAGTGATTTGATATCCCGGTATTTCTATAATAAAAAAGGCTGACCGTTGAGGTCAGCCTTGCTAATAAAGTGGATAAGGTAAGAAGTTATTATTATTGAACGATGATACGTTTTACGTCTACTTTTTCATTGTTATCGCTCACCTGTACAAAGTAGATACCTTTTGCGAGGTTACTGTTAGAAGGGCTAAAGCTGGTGATCTGACCTTGAGCTACCTTTCCAATGTTCTTCTGGCTGATTGTTTTACCGTTTACATCAGTTACAGTAAGTATTGCCTGGTTAATTGTTTTGTTTGTTTCAAGAAACAATGTTGATCCTGTAAGTATAGTAGGGTAGATATTTACTCCTGCTGCTTTAACAGTGTTCATCCTGATACCGATCACCTGAGAATAAGTTACTTTACCAGTCAGGTCGGTCATTTTCATTCTGTAAAATGTTTTTCCAGAAGTAAGGCCCAGGTCCGTATAGTTGAAAGCAGTTTTATTGGCAGTCGCTTTTACTTTAGCGATCTTGGTAAATGAGTTACCGTCTGTGCTTCTTTCAATTTCAAAATAATCAGGATTGCTATCCGGAGAAACAAGCCAGTTCAATTCCGCGTCACCGTTTCTTTCTACACCACTGAAGCTAACCAGGCTGATAGGCAATGCGGCTTGCTGAATCATGTTGAAGCTGATGCGGTTATTGATCATGTTCTCATAGTATTCAAGAACTATATTATAATTACCACTCAATGTCGCGGTATAGTTGCTAACTGAATAACTATGATCATTCCAGTTATTAACAACCCATGTAAGACCACCATCAAAGCTCAAACGGTATCCATCATCACCACCAATTACAAAGGTGTAAGAACCGGCAGCGAACGTTTTATTCAGGCGATACCTTACACTGAATGTTTCTGTTTGAATAGAGCAGCTGTTGGTATTGTATGTTACATTGTCACCACCAAAGTTCTCATCAAATGAAGGGTCAAAAGGACCACCTACAGTTACCATTCCTTTGTAAGTTTCAAAATTCATTCCGTCATATACATACGCGTTCCAGGTATTGTTGGTACCATAAACCGACTGATCTCCTGTACCTACACAGGTAGCCTGAACCTGGAAACTGATACGGTTGTCACCGCCATTTTCATAATACTCAATGACCATATCATAAGAGCCATTTAAAACTCCGGTGTAAGTTTCAGTAGTGTAGCCCTGGTCATTCCATCTATTGATCACCCAGGTAGCTCCGCCGTCAAGGCTCATTCTGAAACCATCATCACCACCTACAGTGAACTGGAAGGTACCATTGAAGGTTTTGGTCAGTTTATAACGAACACTGAAAGTTGAAGTAGGAACATCACAGCCGTTTGTAGCGTAGTCAGTATTGCTTCCACCAAAACTCTGATCAAAATTTGGGTTACCGGCAACACCTTCGTTTACAAAACCTGCATAGTTAGTAGCCAGGTCGGTTTCGTTATAAACATAACCTATCCAAACATCATTAGTGCCGGATGTAGACTGGTCTCCCTGGGGAGTACAAACCTGTGCGTTTACAAAAGGTGATACAAATAGGCATATAGCCGCGAAGAGTAGAAATCTTTTCATTTTAGGGTACAATTAGGGGATTAAAAGAAATTCGAAAGACAAAAAGGGATTAAGCTTGATGCCGATGTAAAAGTAAAAACCACACGTAGTATTTGCAAGTATTTTCAGGTATTTTTTCCGTATTTTTTCATACTAGTCCGAAATTATCCTAGTAATCAATGCGATATCTACTAGAAATAAGTGTAAATTCTAGCCGATTTTTACCTGCTTTACCGGTATTTTACCGGAAAATCGTGTTTTTGGGAAAAGGGTAATGCGGAAAAATGGATGGAAGTTCCAACAGGTATTAAAAATTACTTCGGGGAAATACGAGCGAGGGACTGGGATAGATACCAGTATACCAAAGGCTGGGGAAAATGCAAATCTTTGATATCCGTCTTAAAGTAAGTGTTTGATTTTAAATACTTTATCAATAATAGGGACTGATCATAACGTATACCACTACTCCTGTAATCGCCACATAGAGCCAAACAGGCCAGGTGATCCTCGCCAGCTTGCGATGGGTTGCGTATTCTCCTACCAGGCCGCGGTAGGCTGTAAATAAGATAAAGGGAAGAATAAGCCCGGCAAGTGGAATATGGGTAATAAGAATGATGTAATAGATGGTACGCGCAGAACCGGCATTGGCCTTTTCCAGTTCAGTTACAATGCCATCGTGATCAACATCCCCAAATTTTGTATCCCCGGCAAATAAATGATGGGAAATATAACTTACGAGGAAAAGAATCGACAGCACCATTGCTGTCAGCATGATCTTTTTATGCAGTTCATATTTACGGGCTTTAACAGCCATTAATGCCGCAATAAGTAATACGGTAACTATTGAATTGATGATGGCATTGGCCAGCGCAAACAGGTGTACATCAAACCCGAGATTCACATCCAGCTTTATGCGGCTCAACAGGACTACAGCAGAAAAAACAATTATTGAAAATATGATGATCAGCAAACTTGCTTTACGATCATTTTTTTTCCAGGCGGGCGCTAACATTTTATTTTCTTTTTTTTAAAAACAATAACAAGGTTCCAACTCCAATAAATGCTACGAGAAATGCCATAGCGATAACCGGTAACTGACCGGATAAAAAGCTTTTCTTGCTATGGTCTTTTTCCATGGTGAGTAAAATAATATCGTTAGATAATCTTGCGAGATCTTCATCTTCCAGACCGTGATAATATCCTCGTATATGACGATTGGTATCAATCAGTACAAAAAAATCTGAGTGTATAAAACTCGTATCGATGCCATGTCCATCTACCAGGCCTACTTTCATTTCATCGATCACCATATCATAGATCTTCTTTTTCTCCCCGGTCAATAGCCACCACTGGTCAGGATTGACCTGGAACCGGTCGGCCCATTGTTTAAGCCGGGACACGGAATCCCTTTCAGGATCAATACTGAAAGACAAGAGATGAAGGAAATCGGGGGTCTTTGTTCCTACCCTGCGGGCGTTCGTTATCGAATCCTGCAGCTGTTTCATATTTAGCGTAAGACCAGGACAGATAGTAGGACAATGTGTAAAGAAGAAATCCGCAACGATGATCTTCCCATGCAACTGGTTAAGGGAAACCTTTTCTCCCAACTGGTTAGTGAATGTAAAATCAGCAAGCTTATGCCATACGGTGTCTGTGACCGGTTTTCCTTTCTTTGTGCTGGTGATAACAGTATCAGGAAGATAATGCCGTGGCATTACAATAGCTGAATCACTATACGTCTTTACCACAAAATAGCACACCAGTGGTATGAACAACGCCAGTAATAATGCATAAAATGCTTTCTTATTCAATCTCTGCCATTTATAGATCCCGGAAAGGACTGCAAGATACAAAACAAAACCACCGGCATTGGCCGGTGGTCGCTTTCTTTATTGAAAAAGTTCTTAGTCGCTTATTGTTTTCCGGGAGCGGGTAAAGGAACGGTTTTTTCATCATGCGCCTTATGTTCCTTCGGCATAGTAGTTTCTTCAAAATGTTTATCATACTTATTACGGAGGTTCTTATATGAATTACCGTCCAGGATAAATGCGAGGATAAACCATACAAATAGTAATAAGGGCACTACAATAGTCATGATCATGTTGCGGATCTCATCACCCAGGTGCATAAACACCGAAACGATATAGTAGGCTTTCGCAAGGGTAAGGATACAAACCAGTCCCTTGAACATAAGTACCAGTAAATGGCTTGGATTCTCGCCTTTATGGATAGTATAGATAGCCAGACCGATAGCAAGTTCAATAACGGTCACTACAGAAAGTAAAATAGTCGTGTTCCTTACTCTCTTTTTAAACGCAGCATCATCAGTATGATGATGAAACGTGATTTCCGAAGGTGTTGCCGAATGATCCATAATAATAATTTTCAGGTTCCCGTTTTACCGGGGCGATTTATAACATTCATTAAGACTTCCCGCTCAATGAATTTGATTATTAAACAATCTTATTAATCTCTACTTAAAGAACTACCGGGCTTTATCAACGCTTGCCCGTTCTACGCGATCTTTAGATCAGGTAAAAACAAAGGAACACGAATACCCAAACCAGGTCCACAAAGTGCCAGTAAAGTCCAGCTTTTTCAATCATGAGATAATGTCCTTTTTTCTCAAATACATTATACTTGGCCATCAACAACATCACTATATTGATGATCACTCCGGAGAATACGTGGAATCCGTGGAACCCGGTAATACCATAAAAGTATCCTCCAAAAGCCACCGGTCCGTTTGTACGCACATGCAATTCCGAAGCGTTGATCATGCCCAGCAACTGATCTTTGGACATGCCAGCCAGTTGTGCCAATGTATGTGAATGGTCGTGCTCGTGTACGATTTTTGATAAATTCTCCACTGTAGATGCCTTCAATGCTTCTGAAACAACAGCCGGATCTACCAATTGACCCCATGGATTAACCGTAGTCGTCTGACCTACCATTTGTATTTGCCCGTCTATCAGTGCAGCGTGTTCACCGGTAATAAGGTGATGCCACTCCCATGCCTGGCATCCCAAGAACGCCAAACCTCCGATAATGGTCCAGAACAACCATTTTATTACGCCTTTTTTATCTCCTTTATGCCCGGCATGTACGCCCAGTACCATGGTCACTGAACTGATGATCAGGATAAAGGTCATTACGCTCACGAATGCCAGCGGAAGGTTAGCATGTCCGGCTCCGGGAAATGCATTAAAGACCACGTTGGGATCAGGCCAGAAATTCTGGCTGAAACGAATGGAACCGTAAGAGATCAGGAATGCGCCGAAAGTAAATGCATCACTCATCAGAAAGTACCACATCATTAATTTGCCGTACTCCAGGTTGAACGGGCTTTTACCTCCACTCCACCATTTTGTCTGCTGCGCTGTTGCTGTTGTCGCCATGTCAGTTTTTTCTATTTATAATTATTCAAGATCTCAGAAGTTCCTGTGTCGTAAAGATTACAGTATCCTGGAAACCTTCTTAACTTTTTATCCTATAATAATAAAGAACACTAATAAGTATATCCAAAGTATATCTACAAAATGCCAGTATGTTGCCAGTACTTCTACCGGCACTGAGCTATATAATTTTGACTTGCCGATAAATGCTTTTATAAACATTACGATCAATGTCACTATACCGCCAATCACGTGCAATGCATGCAGGCCAAAAATGATATATAAGAACTGTCCTGCCCCACTAACTCCTGTAAAACGAATATTATGTTCCCATAATTCCCTGAAACCAAAACACTGTAGCACTACGAAAAGAATTCCCAAAACAAGCGTTACCCCAATCAATGCCCTGTATTGCTGCATTTCACGTTGACGAAAAGCGCGCAGAGCCATTTGTACAGTTATGCTGCTTGCAATGATCACTGCTGTAGAATACCAGAACATTTTTGGTATTACCACATCCTTCCATCCAACCAGATTACTCTTCACGATAAAAGCACTTGTGAGCCCCGCAAACATCATCAGGATGCTTGCGATGGCCACCCACAAAGTAAATTTGTGAGGATGTATCTTTTTTCGTTGTTGTGTATTCGTCACTATCTCCATCTCACTTTTATATTAGCTAAATTTTACTCATCAATAATGCCAGTAATACTACCGGTAAATACATATAACTTCCAAACATCACTTTTCTCGCCGAACTCACGTCCATGTTATTATATAAACTTACACATCTCCCGATCATGAACGCATTGGCCAACAGAATAAGCGCAATGCTGATCAATCCTCTTACATCATCATAACTACACATTCCGATAAAATAAGGCGTCAAGGTCACCGGCAGCAACAACAATGAATAGATCACTGTTTGCAATGCGGTAAATTTTGTTGGCCCCTTATCCGCCGGCAACAGTTTGAATCCTGCTGTTGTATAATCAGTATGCGCTACCCAGGCTATTGCCCAGAAATGCGGAAACTGCCACAGGAACTGGATCGCAAAAAGCACCCAGCCTCCCAGCGTAAGCTGATCATCTCCTGCCGCCCAACCGATCAAACAGGGCAGTGCTCCCGGAACCGCACCTACCAATACCGCAATTGAACTTACTTTCTTCAACGGAGTATATATAAATGCGTACAGGAACAAACTGAAAGCCGCCAATGATGCCGCCAGCCAGTTGAAAAAATAACCGAGGAGAAAAACTCCCAGCGCTCCGGTAATGATGGCAAAAGCCCATCCTTCCTGTGCACTCATGCGACCTGATGCAACCGGCCGCTTAGCGGTCCGTTTCATCATCGCATCCGTTTCTTTTTCCACAACCTGGTTGATGGTATTGGCACTTCCTGTTACCAACATCCCACCTGCAAAGAGCAATAAAATCCATTTCCACTTATCCTCATATCCTCCAAAAGCCGGTGTCAGGGTAAAACTCATTACACTACTGAACACCACCATGATACTCAACGAGGGCTTCACTAACTGCAAATAATCTTTGATCTTGTTCATCTACAAATGTTTAACCCGTCAGGGTTATAGAAGCTCCCATTCTGAATTCAAAAGTAAAAATTCAAAAAATAGTCCCGTATCAACTGACGAACTCCGGTCTTGAATTTTTCATTTTTAATTTTGAATTAAATCCTAGTGTTTACTTTCATTCGCACCAACTGGTTCTGTTTGAGGAATGAAATCTCTTCCGTCTTTACCATAGTCATACGCCCAACGATGTACTTCCGGAATCTCCCCCGTCCAGTTACCGTGACCTGGATTGATAGGAGTAGTCCACTCAAGCGTATTTGCTCCCCATGGATTGGTCGTAGTAACTTTTCTGCCTTTAAAAATAGAGTAGAAGAAGTTGAATACAAACATCAGCTGTACAGCAAAGACTATAATAGAAACAACAGTGATCATTTTATCAAGATCGCCAAACTGGTTAAATGATTTCCAGCCGGCTTTATCCAAATAACGACGAGGCATACCGGCAAGACCTTCATAGTGCATAGGCCAGAAGATCAGGTACGCACCAACCATGGTAACCCAGAAATGGATATACCCCAGCGTACTGTTAAGATAACGGCCAAACATTTTTGGATACCAGTGATATACCCCGGCAAACATTCCAAAGAAGGATGCGACACCCATTACAATATGGAAGTGCGCAACAACAAACATGGTATCGTGCAGGTGAATATCGATCGTTGAGTTACCTAAGAATATACCTGTCAGTCCACCGGAGATGAATAAGCTTACAAATCCGATTGCAAACAACATGGATGGAACCAGGCGGATATTACCACGCCACAAAGTAGTAAGCCAGTTAAATACCTTGATAGCAGATGGTACCGCGATCAATAACGTTAGTAGTACAAAGACCGATCCGAGGAATGGATTCAGACCTGTAACAAACATATGGTGCGCCCAAACAAGGAATGCGAGTATCGCGATCGCAAATAATGAACCGAGCATGGCCATATAACCGAAGATCGGTTTGCGCGAGTTGACAGACAGTATTTCCGACACCATTCCCATGGCGGGTAAAAGAATGATATATACTTCGGGGTGACCAAGGAACCAGAATAAGTGCTGGAAAAGGATAGCACTACCGCCCTCATTGGGGAGGATCTCCCCGTTCACTACGATATCGCTCAGATAAAAACTTGTACCAAGATTACGATCAAACAATAAGAGGATCAGGCCGGATAAAAGAACCGGGAAAGATAATACACCTAATACTGCTGTAAAGAACAGTGCCCAGATAGTGAGCGGCAATCTCGTCATGCCCATTCCTTTTGTACGCATGTTCAGGATCGTCGCGATATAATTCAGACCGCCAAGCAGGGATGAGATAACGAAAAGAGCCATCGCAATGATCCACATATCCATACCGGCTTTCGACCCCTCCGATGCCTCATGCAAGGCACTCAATGGCGGATAAACCGTCCATCCACCCGAAGCGGGTCCGGTACTGAGGAATAAAGAACTGATCATTACAATACTGGCCATAAAGAAGAACCAGTAAGAAAGCATATTCAGAAATGGAGAAGCCATATCTCTTGCTCCTACCTGCAGAGGAATAAGCAGGTTGGCAAAAGTACCGCTCAAGCCGGCTGTCAATACAAAGAATACCAACACCGTTCCGTGCATGGTCACCAGCGCGTAATAAAACTCTGGTTGTATGGTGCCGCCTTTTGCCCAATGCCCGAAAAATGTTTCGAGAATAGGAAAGGACTGGCCCGGGAATCCAAGCTGCAAACGAAACAATACCGAGAATAAACCACCAATGATCGCCCAGATGATACCAGTAATCAAAAACTGCTTACCGATCATTTTGTGATCCTGGCTAAAAATATATTTCGATACAAATGATTGATGATGGTGCCCGTGATCATCATGGTGAACATCATGTGCTACATGGGCTTCGGAATGTATGTGAATAGCTTCGCTCATAATCTTATTTTTATGGCAATCGTCTTGCCTTTTTCTTAATCTTACTTACCTGTTGTGTTCATGGCCACTGGCTGAACCGGCTTTGTAGAATCCGGTACTGGCGTTGCAGGCGCTTTCTTTTCAAACAGCTCTGCATACATTGGCTTCTTGGAAGCAAACCATATATCGTATTCTTCCTGTGTTTCTACAATGATCTCTCCGCGCATACTGTAGTGCCCTTTACCGCACATCTGGTCGCAGGAAATTTCATATACA
This sequence comes from uncultured Terrimonas sp., assembly GCA_964528095.1. Classification (GTDB taxonomy): domain Bacteria; phylum Bacteroidota; class Bacteroidia; order Chitinophagales; family Chitinophagaceae; genus CAZGSG01. Next base: position 3,928 of record CAZGSG010000080.1, on the reverse strand, counting down.
AATTCAGGGTTCCCCGTTTCTTTGATCATTTGTTTGGTTGTCTTGATGGGAGTGAACCACATCGTGGTAGGCGTTCCCGGCACAGCATCCATTTTCATTCTGAAGTGCGCGAGTCCCACATCATGTATTACATCTTTGGCTCCGATAACCAGGTGTACCGGTTTATTTACAACCAGGTGCATTGGCTCACCCGCTACATATACATCATCATGGTTGTTCTTATCTTCCCAGATCTGGCCCAATGGATTGGTACCGCTTATATTCTTGTAATATTTTTTTCCAAGGATGCCATCATTACCCGGATAACGGAATTCCCATTTAAACTGGCTGCCTGTTATTTCTACTACCATCGCGTCTTTTGGTGCATCACCAGTGATCCTGAACCAGTAAATGATACCTGTACCTACCAGGAACACCAGTACGATGGTCGGAGCAACAGTCCAGATGATCTCCAGTTTGTTACTATGCGGAAAGTAATATGCTTTTCTTTTTTCTGTTTCCTGGTATTTGAACGAGTACCAAAATAGTAAGATCTGGGTGACAACGAATACAAGCCCTGTAGCCCATAACGTGTACTTCATCATTTTATCTACCAATAGTCCATGGTCAGAAGCGGCGCTGCCAAATGACAATATTTTCCCCTGTAATTGTTCGTTGCAATAATACACACCGATCAGTCCAATGATCAGGAAGGCCAACAGCATGAATGCATTGATCTTATTTGTTTGCTTTCTTGATTTTTCTTCCCCGCGCAAAACTGCCACATATTCGCTGGCCTTGGCAATCTGGAATGTGACCAGGAAGCCGAGTACCAGTATCGCAACAATGAAAAAAGTTTGCATAGTCTTTAGTTCTGTTGTTAATTCTTCTAATCTTTTTTATTCATTCGTTCCGCCGCTTAACAGTCTTCCTGCAAAATGTTGGAACATCATGGCCCATATCCGGGGCCGGTCTTCAATTTCTACGTGTGATGTATAATACTTTCTTTTATAAACGGATGGTTTTTTGCCAGCAGTGGTGCTTTGCTTAACGCCCTTCCGGTTACAAACATGATCAATCCTGCGAATCCAAGCGCAATTCCGAAATCATACAACATCATTGGCACATGCTCTTTCTGATGCCCGGGGAATACCATTTGGAAAAAATCCAACCAGTGACCGAACAGGATCAGCAATGCCATAAAGGTCATAGTGGTATAGTTTCTTTTGGAGCCTCTTCTCATCAATATCAGTATCGGCGCCAGGAAGTTGATGATCAGTGTGAGCCAAAAGATACCGCTGTAAATGCCCTCTGCGCGTGGTTTGAAATACACGGTTTCCTCAGGAATATTGGCATACCATATCAGCATGAACTGTGAGAACCACAGGTATGTCCAGAATATGGAGAATGCGAACATGAATTTACCAAGATCCTGCAGGTGCTCCTGGTTAGTGTATTCCAGGTAGCCGGCATTTTTAAGAAATACTACGAATAACGCGATCAATGCCACACCCGCAACAAACGTACTTGCAAATGTGTACCAGCTATACATGGTACTGTACCAGTGCGCGTCAATACTCATCAACCAAAGCCATGGAATAGAAGACATCACCGTTAAAGCAAACACTACTATAAATAATGCGGCCCATACGGTATTATTCCACATATATTTTTTGCCTTCTTCTACAGATTTTAATGGCGCGTTATCGAGACTGCGTGACAGCTTTCTCATTTTCCATCCCAAAACAGACCATAATACGATAGTCAGTACAGTAGCAACTGCAAAGAACCCTTTATTTAAAAAGCCTTCTTTATGTTTTAATGTCGCGTCCATTTCTACATGATGCGCATCCGTCCAGTGATAAATCTCGTGGTTACTTCCAAATGCGATGGAAAGTAATATTGCTCCGCAGATAACACCTATTACAGGTAAAAAGGTTGAAATAGCTTCACAAACCCTGCGAAAAGACATTTGCCAACCGCCCCAGGCCAATGTGGTAGCACAGATAAAAAACATGGCTGCATTTACCACCAGTAAAAAATAAACACTGTTCTGCAATAAGCTTCCCCAGAATCTTGCATCCTTCTCTGCCTTATGATGTTCATCACCGCTTCCGCCGTGTGTTGCAATATATAAGGCAATAATGGAGATAATACCAAGCACCATCATCGCAATCGCAATCGTGTTATATCTCTTTGGTACTATAAATTTTTCCCGGATTGACATCAGCTTTTATTTATAATTCTTCAATTAATATTCTTATTTCATTTTTGCGATAGCGCTATCTGCCTTTGCAGTGCCTGTACTATCCGCAGCTCCTACCTTGCCTCCACCTTGTTTGGCCTTTATATACGCAATCACCGCCCAGCGTTGTTTCGGCGTAAGCTGTGACGCGTAACTACCCATCTGCCCTTTTCCATAAGTTACAGAATGGAACATGGTGCCTTCAGGCATTATTTTCATATCATCAGCTAAAAAGTTCTTTGGTGCTGCAGTATAAGGGCCATCACCGCCTTTGAAGAGCGGACCGTTGCCATCCAGTTTTGATCCATGGCAGATACCACAGTTTACCAGGTATAAACGTTCTGCATCTTTCATATCGATCGTTGCCAGATCAAGCGGGTTTTTTACAGCCGCTGACAGCGCATATCCTGTTGAGTCGTTTTTATTCGCGTAAGGCGCCATATCTCCACGTGCTATTGAACCAACTACCGGGCGATTGTTATAGCTGGGCTTTGTGCCTTCAACAGCCGAGTTATTCAGCCTTTCCTGCGCCTCGGCATATGTTTCATAGGCCCTGCTATACGTCATATCAGGCATATACGCGCGGCCCGGGCTGCGTCTTGGCTGATCACAACTGACCAACGTTATTCCTGCCGTGATAAATCCTGCTATGATTAAGAATTTTTTCATCATCATTTATTAAAATAATTAATGCGCTGCTATTTCTTTTTTCTCGTACCGGATAGTGTCTTTATCATAACGACCCATCCACCATCCTGTTTCTTTGTATTGAACTGTAACGTCGGTAGCGCCGATATTTTTAAGGAAGCTGACTGCTTCCGCTTCATTTGTTTTATCAGTGCATTCGAGCGCCATCACAAATGTGTCGTCGGTCGAGCGCGGATTAAAATGATCTTTTTTTACGAATGGTGCCAGCTGACAGAGATAACAAAACGTAAGTACCATACCTACCGCTGAAAACAGAACGGTCAATTCGAAGGTAATAGGTATCCAGGCTGGTAAAGAAAAGAACGGCTTGCCGCCAAAATTTAATTGCCAGTCCACAGTCAATGCCCAAGTAATAAAGCTAAGCGCAGTAGTAGTTCCGGTGATGGCATAGATGAAGCCCGCTGTATGTAAGCTGGTATCACGCAGACCCATTGCCTTATCCAATCCATGTATCGGGAAAGGAGTGAACACATCATGGATCTTATATCCTGCACGGCGTACATTTTTGACTGCAGGAAACAACACTGCCTCGTCGTAAAAATTGCCTACTATAAATTTTTTTACACCCATTTTATTTTAATTCAAAAGTCAAAAATCAAAAATCAAAACGAGACGCTGTATTTCGAATTTTAATCCTATGTTATTTATCTGTTTCTGATTCAAAAGTTAAAAGTCAAATCGCTGAGCGCCGTATTTTGAATTTTGTATTTTGAATGCTTCATTTTAGTGATGGTCGTCTCCTGTGTTTTTATGTCCAAACTCATCCGTCGATTCCTTTTCGATCTCACCCATTTTATCTTTATAACTCTCTCCATTTTTCTTCAGGATATGTTTGATCTCAGCGATCGCGATAACTGGGAAGTATTTGCAGAAAAGGAAATAACAGGTAATGAACAATCCTAAAGTTACCATGTAGAAACCGACTTCCCATATAGTCGGCGTGTAATAAGTACTCCATGAAGAGGGCAGGTAATCCCTGTACACGGAAGTAACGAT
>CAZGSG010000079.1:0-21245 GCA_964528095.1 uncultured Terrimonas sp. | reverse complement strand
ATCAACATTTGCTGCAATTACAAAATGCCTGTACATTCAGACTACAAGAATGGCTGCATGTTTATTGTTGATCTTAATTGCGATATGGGAGAAGGGATGGGTAATGACGAACTGATCATGCCGCATATCAGTTCTGTTAATATTGCCTGTGCCTATCATGCCGGTAATGTAAAAACGATCTGGCAGACGATTGAAAGCGCTATTACGCATCATGTGTCGATCGGGGCTCATCCGTCTTTTGCTGATCGGCAAAACTTCGGTCGTACCGAAATAATTCTTTCCCCGCCAGAAATTTATGACCTGGTCATACAACAGCTTTTACTTATCAATGAAATAGCCGTATCGCTGGATCAGCGACTCCATCATATAAAGCCGCACGGCGCTTTGTATAATATGTCGGCAAAGGATAGTGCGACCGCCAAAGCTATTGCCAATGCAACCAGGGATTTTGATCAGCAGCTGATTTTATTTGGCCTGAGTGGCAGCTGTTCCATTGATGAGGCCAGGTCAATCGGTCTGCGGACATGCGGCGAAGTTTTTGCCGACCGGACTTACCAGGACGATGGAACATTGACTCCCCGATCACAACCGGGTGCATTGATTGACGACCCGGAACAGGCAATAATACAGGTGATACAAATGATAAAAGAGGGAACCGTGAGAACATCATCCGGAAATGATATCAACATTGTTGCAGAAACCATTTGTATACACGGAGATGGAAAAAATGCGGCATTGTTTGCAAAAAACATTTCACAAAAGCTGAAAGAGAATAATATTGTTATCAAAGCAAAATAAACCAGCGAAAGGCGCAATACTGGGAGCGGCGTTCCTCATGGCAACTTCTGCCATCGGGCCAGGGTTTCTTACACAAACAAGTCTGTTCACACAGGAGTTATTGACCAGTTTTGGTTTTGTGATCCTTATTTCGGTGTTGTTGGACATCGGCGCGCAGCTCAATATTTGGCGCATCATCACAGTTAGTGAATTACGTGCGCAGGATATTGCCAATAAAGTTTTTCCAGGGCTTGGTTATTTGCTGGCGGGACTGATTGCGTTTGGCGGATTGGTTTTTAATATAGGAAATATAGCGGGATGCGGTTTAGGTATTGAAGTATTGACTGGCTTAAAACCAGCTACAGGTGCTATCATTAGTTGCATTATCGCATTGGGCATTTTTTGGGCTAAAGAGGCAGGAAAGGTCATAGATCTGGTTGTAAAGGTCCTTGGACTGCTCATGGTCGGACTTACGGTATATGTAGCGATCTCCTCACATCCACCGGTAGTACAGGCTTTGTACAGGACCATATGGCCGGAAAAGATCGACGCGCTTCGTATTGTAACATTGGTGGGAGGAACAGTGGGAGGCTATATATCTTTTGCGGGTGCACACCGGCTGTTGGATGCAGGCATTAAAGGAACAGCCAACCTGCAACAGGTAACACGAAGCTCCGTAAGTGGTATCGTGATAACCTCGGTCATGCGGTTTATATTATTCTTTGCATCCCTGGGAGTAGTATGGCAGGGAATACAATTATCTGCTTCAAATCCCGCGGCCTCCGTATTTGAATTTGCTGCCGGAAATATCGGGTATAAATTTTTTGGTATTGTATTATGGAGTGCGGCGATCACTTCTGTGATTGGTGCATCTTATACCACCGTTTCTTTCTGGAAAACGCTGGTTCCTGTTGTAGAAAAAAAAGAGAAGCTGATCACCAGTTGTTTTATTGTATTGTCTACGATCATTTTTGTCTTTGTTGGCAATCCTGTAAAACTGCTCGTATTTGCCGGGGCGGCAAATGGACTGATACTGCCGGTTGCACTGGCGGTTATCCTTGTAGCAGCAACAAGACCGTTCATTGCAGAAAAATACCGGCATCCCCTTATCTGGCAGATCATTGGCTGGATAGTAGTTGCCGTGATGACATGGATGGGATATATTGTGATCTCGGAAAGTTTGGGCAAGATCTAATATCTTTTTACTTCGTAGTTCTTTGTAAGGCCAGAGAAAGGGCGCTTAGTTTATCAATCCAGGGAAACCCTGAGCTTAATACTCGGTTGGAAATTTTTAAAGAAGTTATTAAAAAGAAATTCAGGTCCCAGGAAAATGCTTCTGTATTGAAAACCAGGCAAACCGAATTTAAAAGTATTCTTCTCAAAATAACTACCACTTTTATGCGCCAGGAAACTTAGTGACCAGCTTTGGTTGAGACCAATATTCTCTTTGCCAGTTGTTCTTACAACAGAAAAGGTTTGCTGAAAAGTTATAAAATCATTCCTGTGCATTTTAAATTTTCCGTCAGTTCTTTTGTCAAAAAAGAAATAAGGCTCCCACATGATCTGATAATGCGCACGGCCATAATAAAATACTTTTACCCATTCTACGCCAAGGCCACCCGATGTTGCCAGATTGCCACTGATGGGCTGTATCGCTATTTGCGCATAGGGAAAGAAATTGGTTCTGGAATATTGTTTACCCGCGGTATTTTTTATGTGAATATTTTTAGTGGTATCGGTTACGTTATAATAGCTATATAAGTTGATCTTAAAGTTATTTGATTTAACGCTCCATTTTGTATTAGCGTTCCATTCATTACTGATTTGCCGGATAATATCATTAAAGGAAGTGCTGGTATATTTCTTTAAATCATTCAGATCATTTATAAGAAAAGTTATCCTGTATGCGATAGGATTGTAATAGCCCCAGCTTCTGGCAGGCATTTTACGCAGATCTGGTCTTGAAACAACTATGTTGATTGTATCCTGCTCAATTTTCATTGCTGCTATTCCGTCATTCATGACAGTGTAGGTTCTTGCCGTAAGACCATATTCCTGTAACCGGATCTTTGGGGGTTGATTGTTATTGATCATATAATCCAGACGCTTAATGGTAAGTTCATTTTGTAATGAATCACCAAGCAATTCTATATTATTAGTTACTGTTGTTAATAGTGAATCGAGATTTAATTTCTCCAGTATGATCTTATCTAATACCTCTATGTTTATACTATTCCCGTTGTTCAGGCCTATCTGGAAACGATGTGGTAAACGATACAGAAATGGTTGTTTGAATAACAGGTCTGTTTTCTTTATACCTGGAGTAGTGGGAAAATTCCAGTTTTGAGCAAACAGGGAAGAGCCGACAACACCCGTTGACAATAATATAAAAGCAACTATTCTTTTCATATTAGTTCTTTGAAGAAATAAGACTACCGATAGCAAGGATCGATTTTTTTTGAGTGATAACAGGTTGCTCAGGTTCATACCCCACAGGGATAGCGGCTTTTTTAAAACCTGGTACTCCGCGAGCCATTCCTGTGTTTTTATCCTGTAGAGGAGGCTGCGGCGGCAATTCATTCAATTCATTGTAGTGGACCACTTTCATTTTCTTTTTAGCATCAACAAGCGCGATTTGTTTCTTTTGAGTAAGGGTATCAGGAAGAGATTGAATAAATGGTTGTATGAGATCTTTTTGCTGCACCAGTTCGGCCTCAGGCTGTACTTTTGGGGAATCCAGGTCATGATCTACCTGCTTTTGCGATATTTTTTTTTCGGGAATCTGAGATGCGGTCTCTTTTACTGTTGAAGATATGGGAGGAGTATTGGCGGCAACAATAAGCGAAATAGTTTTATTTACAGGCCAAATAAACAATGCCGATCCTTTTTGTTGTTTTTGTTCTTTTATAAATAGGATTACAGCCACGGGTAAGAGAATGACTGCCGCGGCTATCCATAACCAGCCTGTTTTTTTTCCGATCTTTTTTCCCTGCAGCCGCATATCCAGTTTTCCCCAGGCCTCATTCTTATCAAATGACTCGCCGGGTAACTGGCCCAGTTGCGCTAATTTTTGCAACCAGGATTGATTAGTTGAATTTTCGCCGGGCATATTCTTCGCTTTTATTGACAAGCATTTTCTGTAAAAGTTGTTTTGCTTTGCTTAGCTGGGATTTAGACGTTCCTTCACTTATTTTCAATTGTTCGCCGATCTCTTTATGCGATAAACCTTCTATTACGTGCAGGTTAAAGACAGTGCGGTAGCCCAGGGGTAATTGAATGATCAGCCGGTATATTTCATCTGCAGTCATATTATTAAGCGCCATATCTGGAATAGCCACCTGTTCCGGTTCCACTTCCGTTGTCATAGTAAACACGTTCTTTTTTCTCAATTGCATCAGGCATTCATTGACCATGATCTTTTTGATCCAGGCATACAAAGCCCCTTCATGTTGATATTTAAAAGATCCAAGGCTCCTGAAGAATTTATAGAAGCCGTCCAGCATGGCTTCTTCAGCATCCAGCCTGTTTTTTACATAACGGCAGCAGGTGACCATCATCCTGTCTGCATATATATCAAACAGATACTTCTGGGCAGCTGCGCTACCCTGCCTGCATTCTTTAATCAATTGATCTAAATCCATTCAGCCGCTGGTAATTGAAATAATAAATGCAGTTTACGAAAGGATAGTTGCCCGGTCAAATAAAAAACCGGGGAGAAAGCTTTCAAACAAGGGAAGCCAACGCGATAAACTTGCCGCAAACCGTACAAACCAGGCTACACTGATTTAAATGACAATCATTCAAAATTGCCAGGTGGAACTTCTTTAAAACCAAAAAGCCCAACTTTAAAAGTTGAGCCTTTGTTTTCATCCATCCTTGTAGTATGTCCATTCAGCCGTTTAGTATTTTTGAATCTTTCAGGTATTTTTTAGAAGGATAATAGATAAAAAGACAATTACCATTTTTCATCTTGCTAATGATCAGTGCGCTTTGATTTGTGGGAACGGCGGGGCATCCATAACTACGACCCATATAAGCACTTTTATTCAACCATCCCTCTTCCATATATTCAGCTCCGTGTACAACGATAGCGCGTTGCAGGGCCTTATCATTATAGCCGGGTTCCACTCCTTCTATTCGAAGGGATAAACCATGTTCTCCATTATAGGTGTTCCTGGTAATATAGAAACCAAGACTGCTTTGTAATGATTCGGGCCTGTTGGAAAAATGGGTTGCATACTCAGCTCCCGAATTGCGACCATGTGCCACATAGGTGTTCAGCTCTATTTCATTATGGACCATATCCAGCAGGTACAATCTTTTTTGACGGGAAGACTGGCTCATATCGCATATAGTGAGGTAACCCTCCTGTATCTTTTTTTTCGCCAAAAGCTTCTTATAACCTTTACAGGCATATTCAAATGCTTGTTTCGATAATCCTTTTTCATGGAGGTCTAGCCGGTCATATAGCTCAGTTATTTCATTTGTGGATGGGTCTTTTACCAGCTGAGAGGAATCATTACCATGATCATTGAAGAGCTTGCCGCTTTTTGGCGCCCATCCCAGGTTCATCCATGAGATGAGCAAGGTATATGCTGATATGACAACAAGATTTTTCAATGGGTTTGGATTTCGAATCATTTAAACGATAACGAGAGTGAAAATAGTATCCGTTGTTTGTAAATACAAGCAATATAGTTTTGTTTGAAAGTGATTTGCGAACAATTACTATATACTGTAAATTATATTAACGAGAAAAAGTACTACCCATTAGCTATTAATATAATTATATACTTAAAAACCCCTAGTTACCTCTTATTATGATTAAGAGATACCAGGGGTTTAAAAAGCTCCAGGGGCCTTTATCCTAATAGCGCCTTACAGGCATGAAGAATTTGACCCTTTATTTATTAGACTTTTATTTTTTTCCATTTTCCTTTTTTAAAGAGAATCCATGACGCAATGGTAATAAGGGTCTCTGTTACTGGAATAGCGATAAAAACACCTGTAGGCCCGAGTTCAAAGTACTTCGCAAGCAGATAGGCAAATGGGATTTGGAAGAGCCAGAACCCGCAGAAATTGATCCATGTTGGGGTCCATGTATCACCGGCTCCATTAAACGCATTGATCATTACCATACCGATACCATAAAATATATAGCCTGCGCTGATAATACGGACTGCCATAACACCTACCTGTCTTACGTCTTCGTCTTTAGTAAAAAAGGAAACAAACCAGGGCCCGCAAATAAGGAATAGCAATGTCACCAGTACCATAAAAAGGACATTATACCTGATCGTTTTCAGAACAGACTCCTCCGCGCGATCTATTTTTTGTGCGCCAAGATTCTGCCCAACCAATGTAGCCGCGGCATTACTAAGTCCCCAGGCCGGTAACATGAAAAACATCATGAGCCTTAGTGCGGTTTGATAGCCCGCTGATCCATGATCACCACCTGTTGTTGCAACCAGTTGGGCAAGAAAGATCCAGCTACAGGATGCTATAACGAATTGTAAAATGCCCGGAGCAGCAATTTTTACCAGTGATTTTATTACCGGCAGGTCAATATTCCAATGGCTTGCTTTTACAGGCAGACTGCGGCCTTTGAATAAATGATATAGCTGGTAACAAACACCAATGCCCCTGCCAATTGTGGTGGCAATAGCTGCGCCGGTAAGACCGAATGCCGGTACTGGCCCCCAACCATAGATCAGCAAAGGACAAAGCAGAATATTACAGATATTAGCCAGCCATAGACTCTTCATTGCAATGGCTGCATTACCTGCGCCACGAAAAATACCGTTGATCAGGAATAACAACATGATCACAATACTTCCGCCCATCATCACGCGCACGAAAGGAGTTCCTTTTACCGCTACTTCATTGGAAGCGCCCATGAGGCGAAGGATATCGGTGGCAAAAATGAACCCAACGATGCTGATGAGTACTGTAACAATGGTGGCTACCAATATTGCCTGGATGCCTGCATGTGCGGCAGCTTCCGGGTTTTTTTCGCCTACCCGCCGGGCTACCATGGCTGTGGCGGCCATGCTCATCCCAATAGCGAGTGAATAGATAATAGTTAAAACCGATTCGGTCAGGCCAACTGTTTGAATAGCGTGGCTGCTATCGGGAAGATGGCCCACGAAATAAAGGTCTACAATGGCAAATACCGACTCCATTACCATTTCCAGCATCATCGGTAATGCAAGCATAAAAACAGCCTTGCGGATGCTGCCGCTGGTATAATCCATTTCAACGCCTTTTAGCGATTGTTTTATTAACGTATATAATGAGGAGACCTTAGATGTATAAGTGGTCTGTTCAGACATGATTATTATTATTAAAAAAAATAAAGGGATTCAGCAATAGATCTATTGCTGTTGATTAGTGATGCTCGTAAAATTCCGGTTCTATATAAAATGGGGCGAACCGTAACAGATTTTCATAACTCTCGCACTTAAAGGAAAACAAAAATAAAGGATTTACTCTTAGTGTAGCAAAGCGACCTTGATAAAAACATATAATCTGGTACCGAAAGGCATAAACGAGGGTATGAACGGGTTGCGCGGCTGATTATTTTTTGTACAACAGCAAATTCTTAAGAGTATGTACTTACCCGAAAAAATAAATTATTGTTACATTGACAACAATCATTTTGCTTTGCTATTACGTTGATTTTTAGTATTTTCCCATTGTATACCTGCTTACCCTGCAGGAATATCAGGCAGATGAAGTATGCCAGTTGATCTATATGGTTTTGACATTCGCCGATCATTCGACCAAAAGGGAAACAGGCATTAAAACTATTAAAGCCGTATGCGTTAATTCAAATCCGATTTGATGCCAGTAGCACTGCCCGATTATAAATTTTTATTTGAATCTGTTCCCGGGTTATATCTTATCCTGTTACCAGACCTGTCGATCGTTGCGGCAAGCGATAGCTATTTGTCGGCCACAATGACCAATCGCGACGAAATTATCGGGCGGAATATATTTGATGTATTTCCTGATAACCCCTCAGACCCGCTTGCTACCGGCGTTTCCAACCTTCGTTCATCACTCACTTCCGTTCGCGACCAGGGCAATAGTCATACAATGGCTGTTCAGAAGTATGATATAAGAAGGCCTGACGGAAGTTTTGAAGAAAGATACTGGAGCCCGATGAATAAAGCCTTTCTTAATAAGAAGGGAGAAGTAGTGTATATCATTCACCGGGTAGAGGATGTAACAGATTTCATGAAAGCAAAAACAGAAAGGGAAAAGCAGGATAAAGCCACGGCGGATCTACAGCTTCGGGTTGAAGAAATGGAGGCTGAAATATACAACAGGGCACAGGAGATACAGATATTGAATGAAACACTCCAGGAACAGGTAAATAAAAAAACAGAAGAGCTTACCGATATTTTTGACCGTATAACGGATGGTTTTATCGGGCTCGACAAAAAAGGCTGCTTTAATTTCATCAACAAAAAGGCGATGGACCTTACCGGGGTGAGCGAGAATGAGGTAAAGGGTAAAAATATTAGAGATGTTTTTTTAACGGATAGTTGGGATCCGCTGTTTGCAAAAGCATATGAACGTGCGATGACTGATGAAGAGCCTGGTCACGTGGAAACGTATGCACAGAATTATGGTGTCTGGCTTGCCGTAGACCTTTATCCGTCCAACTCGGGTCTATCCATTTTCTTCCGTGACATTTCTGAAAGAAAAAAAACACAGGCCGCATTGATCCAAAGCGAAGAGAAATACCGCACGTTCATCGAAGAAGCTGTGGATGCAGTATTGGTTTTATCACCCGAAACGGGTCTATACAAGGAAGTAAATAAAAAAGCAACAGAGCTGCTTGGTTATACTGCTGCTGAATTTGAAAAACTATCGCCTGCTGATATTAGCTTCCCGGAAAATGAAAAACCACGCTATACTGCCCTGGAAGCCGGTGAAACAACCGTAAGGGAAGTTCTTCTCCGTAGAAAAGATGGGTCAGGTGTTTTTGTTGAAAGCTCTGCCCGGAAAATGCCTGATGGCAACTACCTGGCTTTTGTACGCGACATTACAGAAAAAAAGAAAACGGAACTCCGCATTAATGAAGCCAGGGATCTTGCAGACAAATTAATTGATAGTCTCCCGGGAGTCTTTTATTTTTTTGATAGTACAGGCAAATTTATCCGTTGGAATAAACAATTCGAAGAAGTGACCGGTTATTCAGCGGCTGAGATCGAAAACATGCATCCGGCTGACTTTTTTATTGAAGAAGATAAAAATTATATTAATGAAAGGATAGCAGAAGTATTTGTAAAAGGAGTAAATGATGCCGAAGCAAGATTTATTACAAAGACCGGAGAGCTGATCCCCTACTACTTCAAAGCCGTACTTATTAACTATGAAGGCGGTCCCTGCCTGCTTGGCAATGGTATAGATATAGCGGAGCGAAAAAAATCAGAAGAAAAACTAAGGACCTCCGAACAGAAATATAAATTGTTATTTGAAAGTAATCCGCTGCCAATGTGGATGCTTAACCTGCCTGCGTATAATATCATTGAGGTGAATAGTTCTGCACTTGCGCAGTATGGCTATTCCAAAGAAGAATTTTTGAAACTGGACATTTTCATGCTCCGCCCTGACGATGAGATCGAACGAATGAAGAAGTCTACCAATCGCTCATTCAGAGGTATTTATCATGCAGGGGTATGGCGTCATCAGAAAAAAAACGGCGATGTTATTTATGTAGAAGTGATCACGCATGATATTTATTATGAAGGAGCGCCTACCCGGCTGGTACTGGCCAATGAGATCACAGAAAAATACCTGGCAGAAGAGAAGCTGAAAAAATCATATGAATCCATTCGCCATCTTACAGCACACCTGCAGGATGTACGGGAAGAAGAAAGAACACATATCGCCCGCGAGATCCATGATGAGCTTGGGCAGTTGCTGACAGTATTAAAGATGGATGTTTCCTGGCTGAATAAAAAAGTAGGAGGAACAAGCGTGCCGGTGCAGGAAAAGATCAATGATTTACTTGGAATGATCGATACGACGGTCAAAACAATCCGCCGGATCGCGTCGGAATTAAGACCGAGTTTGATCGATGATCTGGGCCTGGTCGCGGCGATGGAATGGTTTATCGAAGATTTTGAAAAAAGATCGGGAATAAAAAAGGAGATCAGTATTTCCGGTACTATCCCTGAATTGCCGGATTCCATGAAAATCGGCATATTCCGGATATTCCAGGAGTCGTTGACTAATGTGGCCCGGCATTCGGGTGGAAATAAGGTAACAGTAAGGTTGCAGCAACCGGATAATCATCTAATTTTAACAATTACAGACAACGGCAGAGGTTTTGATGATAAAAAGGCGGTCAGGAAGACCCTGGGTCTGCTGGGAATGAAAGAAAGAACGTTGATGATGGGAGGAGAGTATAATATTAAAGGTCGACCCGGAGAAGGCACCACGGTAACAGTGATAATACCACTGCCGGAAACAGTTTTAAAAAATCGCAAAATCGTATGATCAAAATTCTTATTGCAGACGACCATGCTATTGTTCGAAAGGGGCTCAAACAAATCCTGCTCGAAGAATACCCATCTGCAACTATCGGTGAAGTAGCTGATGCCGAAAGCCTGCTTACAGAAGTGATAAATAAACAATGGGATCTTGTTATTTGCGATATGAGTATGCCGGGCCGGAGTGGTCTGGATGCGTTAGGACAGATAAAACAGGTAGCGCCGCAATTGCCGGTACTTATTATGAGCATGCATCCGGAAGACCAGTATGCCCTTAGGGTATTGAAAGCGGGGGCATCCGGTTATCTGGGCAAGGATACCATTCACGATGATATAATCAAAGCGGTGCAAACCGTGAAGCTTGGAAAAAAATTCATTACCTCAGCCGTGGCAGAAAAACTGGCTGATGCAGTAAGTGACGATAGTGACCAGCAGGCACATGAATTGCTTTCAGATAGGGAGTTTGATGTTCTCAAATTATTGGCGGGAGGAAAATCTGTGTCTGAAATCGCTGTTCAACTTTCCCTAAGCTCTACTACGGTAAGTACTTACCGCGCCAGAGTGATGGAGAAAATGAATATCCATACAAATGCAGGACTAACAAGATACGCACTGGAAAAAAAGCTTATCTAAAGCTTGTCGTATAAACTCTACATGCATTTTAATTTTTTCCCTACAAATACTCTATTAAGTATCAGCTAGTTTCGTAAATAGGCTCCTGGCACTACAGATTTGCTAACCAATACTTCCAATGTATGTTAAGGATATTAATTGCCGATGATCATGATATTGTCAGGCAGGGAATAAGTCAGGCCCTGCTCGACGAGTTTCCTTACGCGGATATCCATGACGCAGCAGACACTTCCTCACTTCTGGAAAAAGCACTGAATCATTCCTGGGATATTATTATCACAGACCTTGCAATGCCCGGCGGCGGCGGTTTATTTGCGCTTGAAAAAATCAGGGAAGTAAATGCAGAACAACCCGTTCTTGTTATCAGCACATATGATGCAGAACAATATGCCGTACGCGTAATGAAAGCGGGTGCCTGGGATTTTATTAGTAAAAATGATCTGCCCGCAAGCCTGATCGCGGCCGTTCATCGCATTGTTGATGCCGATAAATAATATCATTTTCCTGTATAAATAGAGGTAAACACGTAGAAACCTTCTGAATATATCATTACTAAGTGTTTATTTGTAGTCGTGCCGCTTCAATATTATTGTTGATTACTGTACATTGCAATCGTTGTGTGATTTACTTCAGATGTGAAGATTCTTTTGTTATTTTATGACATACCAATATCCATAAATAAAAAAAGAATGCTATGTCAGCCATTGTAAATAATAGTTATATCAACAATCGGATGACACACTTCCTGAACGGGTCGCCAACTATCGAAGGCTCAGCAATCCTGGTTCTGCATTTTAATACACCTGGTCTTCCGAAATACAAACCTTATCCCAATGTTTCTATTTATCCTGTTAAGCGGATAAAGAAGGGGTATATAGGGCAAAAAAAATTCAACAACTTTTTCAACCTGATTTATACTAATAGCATTTCTATTAATATAAATACTGACATTAAATAAAATCTGTACTAGTAAATAACTGGCAACCAAAGCTGCCATTATTGTATATCACCCTGATGCGGCAGAGCCGCAGTGAATAAAGAAGAACCAGGTATATCTATGAAAGAAACTACACAGGCTATTGTAGCTGGTACCAATACATTTCGCGTTCATATCTATGAAGACGGAATGATTGCCCGTGCTAACCCCGCAATGGTCAGCAAACTGCATTTAAACGACCCCTCCAATTTTTTCGACCTCATTCACCCTTTTCACCTTAATATCTTAAAAGAAGCTATTCACGACGTTAAAACCGGCAGCAGGCACGGGGATATCGAGATCTATATAAAAAACGGGTTTTATCATCCTATGAAATGGCGGATCAGCTGCGATGAGGAAAACAAAGATCCACAAAAGACCTTTTTATGTGTCGGTTATGATATTCTCGATCATGAAAGGCTCAACCGGTTTAATCAGCTTATTAAAAAACATTACCAGCTCATCATAGAAGGGCTGAGCGGCGTATTATTTCACGACAGGGATGGGCAACTGATTGCTGCCAATCAAAAAGCCGCGGGAATATTTAATACCACGCTGGAGCGACTATACCAGATTACCAATGCAGAGGAACTCTGGAATAATCAATGGGAGATTACAGATGAATCGGGCAATAAAGTGTTTTTTAAGGATGCTCCTTTTAAAAAGGCATTATGTACGGGACAGCCGCAAAAACAAACACTTATTATAAAACTTGCGAATGGCGAGTTGCGCTACATACTCTTCAATTCGCAGGCCATGCCAGAGGACGAGGCGGATGACCAATTTACGGTGATCACCAACCTGATTGATGTGACGCTTGAACGACAGCTTGTTCGTCAATTGACCGATCAGGAAGCCCTGATCTCCTCTTTTCTAAAACAAACACCGCACCTTGCCTGGGTTGTGGATGAGGAGGCAGTACTTTTTTTCGCCAGTAGCGCTTTCTGCCGCTATTTTGGAGTAACAGAAAAGGAATGTATTGGCAAAAGAATAACGGATATAGTACCTGATCCCGTTACACAAACAGTTTATAAAAAACACCTCGAAGTATTTGCACATGGACAGGCCGTTGAAACAATGGAGAAAATAAGATGGGCCGATGGCTCACAATTCATTGCACACATCAATATATTCCTAATACAAAATGTGAACGGCAAAAAACTTGCAGGAGGCCAGGCCGTTATAATGCCGGATAAAAGCAGGCTTGAAAAAGACCTGCATCTCGCGCATGAGCGGCTGCTCAACCTGAGCAGGGCCACATCTGATGCAATATGGGAATGGGATATGCAAACAGGGCAGATATTTCGTAATGAAACGCTGATGGAAATGATTGGCTATGGCCTTGATAATTCCAAAGGACTCTCCTGGTGGCTTCGCCGTATACATGCTGAAGACCGCAACAGGGTTGCTGATAAAGTAAAAGAAGCCACTGATAATTGTCATCAGTCATGGGAGGATGAATACCGGTTCAAATGTGCCGATGGGAATTACAAACATGTGCAGGATAAAGGTTTTGTTGTGTACGAAAATGGATTACCCGTAAAGATGATCGGATCTTTGCAGGATGTATCGGCTTTAAAGGATTTACAAAATAAGCTGGCAGATGTACGGTTGCTGCAACAAAAAGAAATTTCTGAAACAGTGATCAGGGTACAGGAAAAAGAACGTACGAGTATAGGACATGAATTACACGATAATGTAAACCAGGTTTTGTCTACTGCCATGTTGTTCCTCGATATGATGAATACCGATAATAAAGAACAACAACAGCTCAAACAAAAAACAAATGATTACCTGAAGATAGCAGTAGAAGAAATCCGTAAGCTCTCTAAAGAACTGGTAACACCGCGATTGAAGGATGAGAAACTGACAGATAGCATCCAGTTGATGATCGATGATATTAAAATCGCAGGACCGGTTAATATCCAGTTTAAGCATGATGAAGATTCGAACGGATTATCAGGCGGAAAGAAATTGGCCCTATTCAGGATCGTGCAGGAGCAATTAAAAAATGTGCTCAAGCATAGCGACGCTAAAATTGTAAAAATATTCTTACATACACAGAATGAAACAACGGAATTGATTATAGAAGACAATGGTAAAGGGTTCAATTCTCAAATGGCCCATAAAGGCATTGGCTTATCCAATATACGCGAACGTACACTGTTTTATAATGGAGACATGACTATTATAACATCACCAGGTAAAGGATGTCGTTTAATGGTATCTATGCCGTCAGGAGATCAGTAAAGAGAAGGCGGATCACCAGTATTTCAGAATATAACATATCCACATGAACATTACAGCTTAACAGTTGTATGTGCCACTGTGCCAGAAACTATCGAAAAAGTTATAAACATTTTTCCTTACTGGCAGCATAATTGTTTTATAGCCACCGAAGATTTCCTGGGGGTAGTATCTCTGGATTTCAATTAACCACATTTAATAAATTAAATATCTTATCATGAAAAAGTTATTTTTTGCATGTGCTATTGCTATCTCAGCATTGGCCATGGCAACAGCAGGCAATGCATCTGTAGACACAGGTATCAGTAGTACTTACCTTGATACAGTTCCAAAGCCTACAGACACAACCAAGAAGCCCATACCTGATAGTATTAGCCAGTTTATGGTTATTAAAAACAAGTAAGGGATTGGTTGAGGAAAAAGATAAGCCATTAATTAAAAGTGATGGCTTATCTTTTTAATACCTGTATATACTGAAGCAGGTATTCTTCTTTTTGTTTTCTTCTATATTGTAATATAAAACGAGGGTGAGGCAGGGGAATGATCTTATCAAAGAACCGGAGATTCTTGTCTTTTCTTTCTTCATTCAACGATGAAAGGAATTTATAGTTCTTCTCACCTCCTATGCATATACAGTAATCGGTTTTGAAGTTTAAAGATAATTGCTGATCAAGGCATTCATTTACGAATGGCCGGATAGCGTCCTGTAATTTTTTATTATCGTAATAATTAAGGTTTTTGCCCTCCTGCACAAAACCTAATGGACTGACGGATGAAATAAAGTAATCTTTATAGAATCGAGATGCTCCGCCGTACCGATCTATCATTTCATAGATAAACTCTGCAGACAGTTCGCTGCTGTTTCCAAACGGATGATCAATACCACAGTTTTCCTTTAACTGTCTCGGCGCGGTGAAATTGATGCCAGTTATTCCTGCTCCGAACCGCCCCGGATTAATGCCTATTATGAGCCGGCGCGGTTCATTATCAGCATAAAATTTTTGATAAAATTTCTTACTGATTTTTTGCACCTCTGGCCTTTGCTGCGGGTAGAGCACTTCTATTCCCCCGGGCAGACCTGGCGGGGGACGCAATGCGGCATAAAAACGGATCAGCCCTTTACCCGTACTTTCCATAAGCAAATTTACTTGCCAGATCCTTATGTTCTTCTGATTAAAAAGCTGCGGTGCCGTAGTCGGAATACTACATTTTGATTTGAATATTTATTACCATCAGATCATAAAATGCTCTATTTTTTCAAACCCCGATCAGTTGTTACTTTGTCTTATCAAACAAACGGAAGCAACCAAAATCCATATAAGGTCTCCAATTGTCACTGATGAAAAACCAATTCAAAGTCCCGCTAATGCTACGGGCATCCAATTGAAAATGAACAACCGCCACACCTGTTAACGACAGGAACACAAGCTACCATCTTTTAAACTCAGATCCATTTTGCCCCGCAGGATGGATTTTTTTTATTTGTATACATCAAACAGGTTTTTTTCTACAAATACCTTCTGTAAATTTTATAACGAATGAGTATTATGAATTGATCACATCCTGCAATTGCTCATTCTTGTTGCGAAGATCAATACCCCCTTCGAACATAGATTTCATATTGGCTAAATAAAAGGTCCAACCCGTTTTACAGCCAATATGGTAATACTGCTGCCCATGCTCATCAACTGGTATCTGGTCCTGCAGCAGTTGTACAATTGTCTCCCCCTGTTCTTCGAGTAACGTAATGGCACAATTACCTGCTTTGCCAAAACTGAACTTAAAAAAATCTACCCCATTTAATTCAAGCATTTTCCCGTATTCGGTAACTGTATCAGGATAACCAAACCAACGCCAGGAATAAAGATCTCCGGGTTTCACCAATTCATTCGCATCAAGTACTACTCCATCCGGGGTTTTATATTCTCCCATGCGAAGAAACCAGTATTCAATACCAGCTCTTGTAGCCCAGGCTTTATACAACGCTTTTTTGGGTGCCTTTACGTTTATACGAACGATAAAGAAACTCCAGTCAAATTTGGATTTCATGACAGTTCTTTACTGGGGAGGCATACTGTGTAAACCGATACGGTTCCCTTCTGTATCGATAAATAACCCCATAAATCCATATTCCGGAGTTATTTCTGTTTTCGGCATGACCACCTTTCCGCCAGCAGGCTCAACCTTATCAAGCACCTGTTGCAGGTCAGGGTTTCCATTCAGGTAAATAAGCGGCCCGTCTGTTTCGGATGGCTTATGAAAGCCGCCTGAGTCTACAATTGCGCCTCCTACTCCCATCATGTCGTCCAATGGGAACATGCGCATTTTAATATTGGCCATATCCATTACAATTAGCGATACGCCAAATATTGCCTCATAAAACTTAGTTGCTCTTGCAAGATCGGTTGCAGGTATTTCAAACCAGCTGATGGCATTTTGCATAATAATTATTTAGGGATTAAAAGATGCGAGGTTTATTTTATTTAACTGTATACTCCATTTAAAACAAGCGCTCAATGGCTGAAAAAGGTTTTATCATTATCGCCAGGCACCAATGATAGCTCCCATTAAAGTTAGCGCTACAATACTATAGAACCCATTGATGAAAATGAGTCGCCAGGTTTTCTGCTCAAATAAACTATGAATGGCAATAGCACAAAAAGTCCAGATACCTGCCAGGAACCCAGCCATGGTACCCCATTCCAGGTTGGCCTTTGGCGCACATTCTACCGGGCAGTTTGCCGGGCCATCTGACAGGAACATGCCCAGGTTGGCGGCCATTACAAGAGAAAAAATAAGCGTCCAGCCAAAGATCTTTCCGCTGTTTCCTTTTTTTATTGTTTCGGTAGTCAGGTTATTATCCTTCATCCAGGCTTTTCCAAACAGGCCCGGTGAATACCAAATACCCCCAACAACAAAGGAAGAGATGCCGGCAACCAGGATTGCCCACCAGTTGATAGAGCCCATGTTCATAATAAAAAGTTTAATGACCAGAATAATATCTAAACTATTCTCTAATTTTTACCTGCGAATGCAAAAGAGTACGAAGATGGAAAAGGACCGGATAAACATATCAAAAGAAGCGACCGTTGATAAATCAGCTTACCCTATCAATGATATTGGGTTCAGGCTGATCCTGATACCTACTTTTGGTATTATCATTCCCCTGATCACGGGAATGGTGAATGGGCAAAACTTTTCTAACTGGGAGGTCAAACTCAGCTTTCTTTACACAATCTGTATTGCATTTATTATATGGGAAGGCAATCGGTATTTACATTTTTCCCTTCGCAGTTATTTTGACTGGATCAATAAACCCTTACAGAAAATAGCCGTGTTGATCCTTTCCATTACTTTTTACACGGTGCCTTTGAGCATGTTAATGCTGGTTGGCTGGTACAAACTTTTTTCCAATGGTGATATTAACTGGAATATTATCACAGAATCTACATTGATCATCATGATCTCGGTTGTATTTATAACGCATGTATATGAAACAGTATTTCTTGTAAAAAAATCAGAAGGAGAGATGATCAGGGCAGAACAGTTAGAGCGGGCAAAAGCGGAAGCTGAACTGGAAGCGCTCAAAAACCAGATAGACCCGCATTTTATTTTTAATTCATTGAATACACTCAGCCATTTGATAGAAGAGAATCCGGTCAAGGCAAAATTATTTAATGATAATCTTGCAGATGTATACAGGTATATATTGCTGAATAAGGCCAGGGATCTTGTTTTGCTCAGGGACGAGCTCTCATTTGTAGAAAGCTATTTTCTATTGCTAAAAATAAGATTCGAGAATGCTGTTCAGTTAAGGATCCGTATCGGAAAGGACTGCGCCGATTACTACCTCATTCCCCCCATCTCGCTGCAGTTGCTTGCAGAGAATGCTATTAAACACAATGAATTTTCGGACGCAGACCCGCTTATCCTGGCTATAGAAATGAATGATGATGAATTAGTGATCCGCAACCCGATCAAAAAAAAGGAATTGCGAAAGCCGGGATCGAAGATCGGATTGCAGAACCTGCGGGAACGGTATAAATTGACGACAAATAAAGATATTGTTATAAAAGAAGATGAGGATAATTTTATCGTGCGACTACCAATCCTTAAAATAATATAAATATGAAAGCATTGATCATCGAGGATGAGAAGCCAGCGGCAGAAAAATTACTGAAAGCAATTCAAAAAGCAGATCTTTCGATAGAGGTTGCGGCTGTATTAAACAGTATTAAAGCCAGCCTGGAATGGTTGCAGCAAAACCCAATGCCGGAACTGATATTCATGGACATTCAATTAAGTGATGGTCTTTCGTTTAGTATTTTTGATAAAATAAATATCAGCAGCCCGGTCATCTTTTGTACAGCTTTTGATGAATACTGGCAGGAGGCCTTCGAACATAATAGTATTGATTACTTATTAAAACCTGTAAAACAGGACAAGTTGGAAGCGGCGTTGAACAAATACGATAAATTAAAACAACACTTTTCTTCTTCTTTCAAACAGCTTCAGCAATGGCAACCAGCGGGCAGTAAGTACAAAAGGAAATTCCTGGTCAAGAGGGGCACAGACTATATAAGTATTAAGACCGAAGACATTGCTTACTTATATGCTACACATAAATTGGTGTGCATGGTAGACATAAAAAATCAGAAATTCATATTGGACCAATCACTGGCCGAGATTGAAAAACAGGTAGACCCTTCTCAATTTTACCGGGTAAACCGGAAATACCTTGTTCAACTGGGTTCGATAAAGAAGATCAAAACATATCCCAAAAGCAAGCTATTGCTGGAGATAGAGCCTGCTGTAAATGAAGAGGTAATAATCAGCCAGGAAAATGTAACGGCATTTAAAGAATGGATGGATCAGTAAATAAAAAGAGCCCGGAGCTTTGCAGCATCCGGGCCTGGGTGTAACTACCATTAACCCTAAAAACTATTGTTGTGGCCTGTTTCCACCACCACCTCCGCCACCGCGGCGTGGGCTCATTGCAGGCTCAAGCTCATCCTTGAATTTTTTGTATTGCTCCTCTGAAAAAATAGCTTTCAACTCCTTGTCTCTTGCATCTGTAATGGGTTGCATTTTTTCCCGCATAACCTGCATATCAGGACGCTCGCCACCACTCATCAGTTCTTCCCTGAGCTTGTCCTGTCCTTTATAAAAAGTTGTGAATGCCGCATCTACTTTAGTCAGTTTATCCGCATCCAGCTTAAAAGCACTGTCTATTTTTTGATGGGCGATCTTTACGCGCTCTTCAACTGTGCGACGCTGAAAATTTCCACCACCTTGCGCATTGGTAACAATTGTACCAAGGAATAACGCAATCATCAGCAATCCGATCCTGTTTTTCATGTAAAAAATTTTAGTTTTTTAAAAATTGATTTATTTTTTTTCTTCTTTATCTGTCCGACGGGGTTGTTTTCCCATCCGGCTGAACATCCTGATAATTACCGAATCATATTTTGGCAACTGCTCGGATGTACATATTGCTCTCACTTTTTTGAAATGATTGAATGTTTGCAAATCAAGCGCCTTTTGTTTTTGAGCGATCGCATTTCCTGCATTATCCAGCATCGAATCATTTGTAGCAGGATTACTTAATAAACGAAAAAGACTGTCCTTTACCTTGCGCATATCATCAAACATCGGGCGAATGCTGTTCCATTGAGCATCCTTTAGTTCTTTGTACTTTGCCAGTTGTACGTCATTAAAACCAACTTCTTTCTTTAGCATATCAGAAATGCCATTCCTGTTATCCCTGTTTTGTATCGAGGGTTTTTCCGGACTTTTTAACCATAAGAAATAGACCAATACTCCAATATTCGTAAGTAGCAGTACCCCTATGATCACTAATAAATTCCTGTTTGTTGATGTCGTACTCATTGTTGTACAATATTCTCATATTCATAACTGCTGCTGCTGGCCAGCACATATTCGTTATCTGTCGACAGTTCATTTTGAATTACCGTTGCTCCTGATACAGGAGTTGTAGTATGTCCAAACAGGAAGAATCCATTTAACACCAGGATTAACCCAAGCGTTGCAAAAGCTACAGCCGGTTTGGAAAGAAAAGAACCAATGGATGACCATGTAGTACTTTCATCCCGCTCAAGCCTGGCTTTTACCCGGGTATAAAACCAGGGCTGGGGAACCGATCTTTCGATACCCTCAAGGCTGTTCAACGCATCCTCTACTTTTTCATCTATGCCCGTTTTTCTTTTCATGTCTTATTATTTGACGTGTGTTTGAGAAAAAACCTTTGCTCCTATTGACCCGAATAATAATTTTCCAATGCTTTTTTAAGATTTGTCTTTGCCCGGTGCATTAACGACTCTACCGAAGACACTGTTGTCTTCATGATATCACTTACTTCCTGGTAACTCAGCCCTTCTACTTTATGAAGGGTAAATGCAATGCGCTGATTTTCAGGAAGAATTGAAATCGCTTTGAACAGGGCCGCCGCATCTTCTTTTTTGTCAAGCACCACCCCCGGGTGATGGAAATCGGGAGGATGAATCACCACCTGGCTTTCATCGCCGAACAAACTCTTTACAAAGGCAAAACGTTTTTTTCTTTTTTTCCGGCGTTCATGGTCCAGCGATTTGGTAATGGCTATACGATACAGCCAGGTCGAAAACTTTGAATCTCCTTTAAAAGAACTGATCGACTGGTAAACCTGTACAAAAACGTCCTGGGCAATATCCTCCGCATCCTCGGCATTTTGAACAATACCCAGTGCCGTATTATAGACCATACTTTGCCATGTTTCTACAATGGCTTTAAAAGCAGCTTCATCTCCCTGCTTCAGTTGACTTACCAGAATTCTCTCATCCAATCACCCGTTGTTTTTGCTTGGAGCGATATTACGTAAATTTTTTGTTGCGTCTGTGATTTCAAAAAACTAAGCTGTTAAATATCAGAACATCGGGGGACCTCCAAAGCCGCCTCTTCTGTCACCACCGCCGCCGCCACCTCTGCTGGGAGTAGCCGGTTTTCCAAAATTCTTAAGGCTATAGGTGAATGTCAGCATAAAATATTGCTGCAGTACCTGGCTTTGTGAATCAGTGATATATCCAGGTACGCTCACATCCCTGCTAATA
>CAZGSG010000078.1:0-21335 GCA_964528095.1 uncultured Terrimonas sp. | reverse complement strand
TTCCATCTTATGAAACCACTCGCAAATCCAATATAAACTACACTCCCGTCAGCCACTGTCAATTCAATCACTGGAGCCCCACTCTCATGAGCATCAACTTGGTGATTTTCGGGCTCTTCGCGAATGCGAAGGAGTTCTGTAAGTTCCATTAGAACCTTCAGATCCGAAGACTCAAAAACGACGTTTCCAGAAAACGGCCCGTGAATATTTTGGTCATAGCCTAGACCTGATGGCTTTTTATCAAAAAGCTGGTAATAGTTACGCGCAGGCCATCCGTGACTCGGGTGTAAAACGGGTAGTGCATCTCAGCAGTATTGGTGCACATCTGGAAAAGGGGACGGGTCTTATTCTCGGTCATTATTATGTAGAAGGGATCCTGAACAAATTGCCAGGTATTGCTATTACTACCATGCGACCCACTGCTTTTTACTATAACCAATACGGTTTTTTACCGGGCATAAAAAAGAGCGGTATTATCGCCTCCAACTATGGGGCGGAAGACAGGGTAGTATGGGTATCGCCATTGGATATTGCTGATGCGATCGCTGAAGAAATAGTGAAACCGTTTGAGGGTAGAAAAATACGGTATGTAGGCAGCGAGGAACTTAGCTGCAATGAAGTAGCCGGTATCTTAGGAGCTGCTATCGGGAAGCCTGATCTGCAATGGATCGTGATCACCGATGAACAAATGCGAGCCGGCCTGGACGCAATAGGAATGGCGCCAAAAATTGCCGGTGGCCTGGTAGAGCTGAATGCGGCCATGCATAGCGGTATATTATGGGAGGATTATAAACTGAATAAGCCGGCTGCAATGGGCAAGGTGAAGATGCGGGATTTTGCAAAAGAATTTGCTGCCGCCTTCAGTAAAAATGAGTAAATTTTGATATGGCAAAAAAACAGCTTCTCAGGTTCAAAACGATCAGCGAGTATCATCAAAAGATGGGACTGCCCAGGCCTGAACACCCGCTGATCAGTGTGATCAACTTTGAATCAATTAAACAGTTGCCAGGCAAGGGCTCATTAAACCTGGTATATGATTTTTATGCCGTTGCAATGAAAAGGAATATGAATGCCCGGATGCGGTATGGCCAACAACAATATGATTTTGATGATGGCATCATGTTCTTTATTTCACCCGGACAGGTTTTTGGAATTGAGGCGAACCCAGCTGAAGAATTAAGACAGTCCGGATGGATGCTACTGATCCATCCGGATTTTTTGTGGAATACACATTTGGCCAAAACAATAAAGAAATACGAGTATTTTGATTATGCGGTGAACGAGGCTTTATTCCTTTCAGAAAAAGAAGAATCAACCGTCACGGGTATTATGCAGCATATCAAGCAGGAATATCATTCGAGTATTGATAAATTCAGCCAGGATGTGATCATTGCCCAGCTTGAATTATTGCTGACCTATGCAGACCGCTTTTACCATCGCCAGTTCATTACCAGAAAAATTTCGAATCACCAGGTATTGGATCGGCTGGAAAATATTCTTAAGGACTACTTCAACAACGAAGAGCTGTTGAGAAAGGGCATACCTACTGTTCAATATATCGCCGGGGCATTAAATGTATCCCCTAATTATTTGAGCGGACTACTTAAAACATTAACGGGCCAAAGTACCCAGCAACATATACACGACAAATTAATAGAAAAAGCAAAAGAAAAATTATCTACTACTGCTTTATCGGTAAGTGAGATTGCTTATGAGTTGGGCTTTGAACATCCGCAGTCGTTCAGTAAATTATTCAAGACAAAAACCAGAAGCTCACCGTTGGATTTCAGACAGTCTTTCAACTGATTAGAAGGAAGAGGCAACCTGCCAGGCGTCCTTTGCCAATCGTGCGTTGACTATTAGTGCAATCCTGCATCATTAATAAAATGCAGGAAATTTTGTGATAGGCCCGAACTACTTGCTGATCCTGAAAAAACCGGATCAGTTACTTTCAGACGCGCGTGCTATTTCGCTTTTCGTTTAACCGGATGGGAATTATTGCTCATGAGCTATAGCTAATGTAACCATGGCTCCTTTCGCTGAACCAGACAATGTGACAATACAATCGATGGCTTTTGCCATATCTTTTACAATATGCATTCCCAGGCCATGTTTTCCACTCATAACAATAGCGTTTTTATTCCAGTCGCTAATAAATTCAGATGGAAAGCCAGGGCCATTATCGGCGATAGAAAAAAAAGTATCGTTGTTTTCCTTCCAGGCCTTCCATTCTATCACGGCGCCACTCGTGTTTTGTAATGCTTTTATGGCATTTGTTGTCAGGTTCTGTAAAATGGTATACAAATAATTCTGATCAGTATTAAGTGATATGTTTTCGGGGTTGATAAAAGTGATGGAGGTTTTATCATATCCTGAAAATGTATTCTCAACCTGCCTGAATAAATCGCTGACCTTTACCTGCTTTTTTACCGGTTTGAAGTTTTCCATCTGCCCTTTACTCCAGAGTAATATGGTTTCCATATTATCCAGCAGATTTTCTGCAGAAGCTGTGATTTTTTGTTGCTGACGGGCAATTTGTTCCGAGCTGAGCATACCCGGTTCTTCTTTTTGCAAATGCAGAAAATTAACCAGTTTGGCTATCGGGCTGCGCAGATCATGACTGATAATGGCAAAGAATTTTGCCTTCACTTTGTTGGCTTCGTCCAGTTCGGAATTTAAATGAGAGAGGGTCGTATTTGTTTTTTTTCGTAAACGACTTTGCCGGTAAAGAAAAGCCCCGGTAATACATAATAAAGCGATGCCTGCAATTAAACCAATTCGTTGTTTCCGTTGAACAGAGAATGCCAGTTTATTTATGGCGATTTCTTTATCACGGATAGATACTTCCCGTTGCCCTTCGATGACAGCGATTTTATTTTTATTTTCCTGCGAATAAATAGAGTCGTTGATATTGTAATAATTCTTCAAATCGAAGTAAGCTTTTTTATAGTCTCCTTTTTCCGCTTCCACTTCCGCGCGAATACCTGTGAGGTAAGAATAATTTCCCATATCACCGGTTTGCAGGCTCAAAGCAATGCCCTGGTTCAGGTAATCGCCTGCCTTTTGTAATAATGCGGTCCTGCTGGCAGGAATATGAGAAGGCAAATTTGGGGTCCTTAATGAATCGTAGCGCGCAAAATCAAGATAACTCAACCCTATATTACCCATGTTGACAATTGAAATCGGGTGAGCGGGATTCATCGAATTCCAGATTTTCTGTGCTTTTAATTTATAGCCAAGATTTACTGTTAAATCAGTATAAAGATTAGATAGATTGGTGTAGACTGTTGCCACACCGATCTGGTTATTGGTTTGTTCGTACAGGCCGATAGCTTCCGTATAATATTTCCGGGCATCCACCGTATCTTTTTTTTGCAGATAGGTATTGCCAATTGCGGAATAGTTATCCGCCATCGCGTCTTTATTTTTTTCAGCACGGTATATCTTCAGTGCCTTATTTTGGTATTCCAGTGTTTTTATATAATCATACTGGTTAAAATACACCAACCCGATATTATTAAAACAAACGGCCGTCATGTATTTATTATCAATTTTCTCCGCCAGTTGCAGGCTTTCCAGGAAATATCCCATTGCCTTATCCATCATAGACTGTCGCAGGTAGGCATTGCCAATATTGTTTGATGCGGAGGCCGCATTGTAATAATCTTTATCGGATAAATGAAAAGTATAGGCTTTGTCGAAAAGTTCGATTGCTTTAGTGTAATCCCCTTTATCACTATACATATTACCCATCAGGTTATTAAAAACAGCAATGCCCTTTTCCCATTTCATGGCAGTTACATGCACGATGCCCTGCTCCAGATAACGCATAGCTTCTGTAGGATTGTTATTGGCATATTGCTCGACAATCTTTTTATACAGCCTTGTTTTAATAGTGTCATCTTTTACGGTTGGTAGTTCTTTTACCAGGGAGTCAATAAAGGGTTGTCCTGCCAGTTGCGCGCCAACTGATAAGGTAAACAGGAAGAGCAAAGAAGAAAATAGCCACCGCATGGTTTTATAAATTAGTTAGTGCTTCTTTATAGGCTCTCCCCACTGGTAGAGAAATAGTATTTACCAAAACCTCGGTGGATGATTTTTTTTTGATATAATTTTTTTGCACGGCATAGCTGCGGTGTATGCGGATAAAGGATATAAAAGCCGGTTCTTTTATCAGGTTACCCATTGCAGAGTGCACACAGTATTTTTTAGTGGCGGTTACAATACGGGTATAATCTTTTAAAGCTTCCAGGTAAATGATATCATGAAAATTGATTTTCACCTGCTCATGCCCCTCTTTTATAAAAATAGTATCAGTGCCAAGCGTAGTATCCAGCAAATCGGCTTTTTTGCGAATGGTCAAATAGTCTTTTAATCGCTCCATGGCTTTAGCGAACCGTTCTGCATTGATGGGTTTTACCAGGAAATCTAATGCTTCTATTTCAAAACTTTCCACGGCATAGTCTGCATAAGAAGTAATAAAAATGCAGGCGGGTATATGCAGTAATTTTTCTCTTAACTGCAGGCCGGAAATGCCTGGCATATCAATATCCAGCAACAACACATCGGGATTCAGTTTCGGCATTGCCAGTAAGGCTTGCTCCCCATTTTCAAAAACTCCCTCGATAGATAGAAAGCCATGTTTCCGGGCAAACGATAAAGTGGTTAGCCGGTCCACTTCGTCATCATCTACTATAATACAGGAGACGGTTGTTTGCATGGGTTTAAAATTAGCTATTAACGGCTAATAAATTTTAAAGAATAAGTAGCTTTTTTGAAAATGGACCGCAGGTTACAAATCCCTCCCGGATACTGCAGGCAAATAGCAGTAGTACAGGATATGTTATACTGATCGTGCCGGTTTTACTTTTAGGTATAGAAGCTGTTGTTTGGCGATTAAAATGGTCGTTCAGCGTTTGGCGATTTTGAATAGAAAGAGGGTAAGATAGTTTTAGTTTATAAATTATTGATTAACCGATAAAAGCTCCTTACTAACAAATCCTGCGGGCGGCCTCTGAGAAAAATCAGGGATTTTTTCTGGGTTATTTACTGCAACTTATCTCAAAAGTATTTCTTCATTAAATAAGCAGCCTTACCAGAGGGTTTCTGAAATAAATTTGTAACTCATGTATTTCGATAGTGATTTCAATGGGACTAGCAGAGAAAATGACCGAAGGAAGTATTTAGCTATTTGCGCATAGTCCGCTACAACATGCCCCTATTAAAAACACCTTTGAGATGGCTTCTACTTATCACTGGCGCTGTTATTGGCTTCCGGCTGGCTGATTTTTAAGGTTCCTTTTCAGATTAATAAAGTTGTTTGTCATCTGCGTAAACCTATCATCAACAAGGTGGTTTGTGAGACTTCTGAGACGTACTTGATCCGAAACAATTCTTCGGTTATAAACAAACCTCCCCTGTTTTTTGTCAGTCGCACTTATTACTGCATAATTTTTGCTGTATCCAGGCAAAACATGTCTCGTTTTTTTGCGTTATAACCCTATATAATATGCCCGCTATGCGATTAATCATTGTTTTACTGTTGTTTATCTCGATCAATGGCTTTGGTCAGTGGAAGGATTACATCATTAGTGTGAAAGGAGATACCCTTAACCGGTTGGATCTGCAGGGTAAAAAACAAGGCCCCTGGGTGGTGCACGTAGACCCGCTACGTGGTGAGCCCGGCTATGATGAGCAGGGGTATTATGTTAACGATCAGAAAGATGGCCGCTGGATAAAATTTTCGTTGATGGGCGATAAGCTGGCGGAAGAAACCTATAGATGGGGAAACCTAAATGGGAAGTCCCGTTATTATACAAACAGGGGCGGCCTGGTACGGGAAGAAACCTGGCGTGCCGTGGAGCCCGGTAAGTCGATGGATACCGTTGATATCCTGGACATCAACGATCCTACTAAGGTAATAGACAGGGCTATCGTAAAAGTAGAAGGGCTGACTGTAAAACACGGCACCTGGACCTACTATGATCCTGAATGGGGCACCATTCTCAAGACAGAGAACTACTGGATGAACAAACTTCGTACAGGCAACGAGATAGCCGATGTGGATGATGATCTGAAGCCACTGGATATCTCCGGTACGGGAAAAAATAAAATGGACACTACGGGTAAAAAGACCCTTTCAAAACCACAGGCCATACTGGACTATGAAAAAAAGAATTCAGGAAAGAAGAAAATAAAAGCCAGGGATGGATCTACCGGGCTTTAAGTAAACATAAATAATTCACAAGACATAAAAGCTATTGATAGTCGGACAAAAGTTCCGTTATCAATGGCTTTTATAGTATGGTATCAACGATGCAGATGTTTATCAAAATAGTCTTTAAAAAACAGGAGCTGGTACTGTACTGCATTCGACCAGTAATACCAGTCATGTTTACCCGGCCGCTCGATATAATCATGGGGGATATGTAGCTTCAGCATTTTTTCATGTAGAGCATGATTGATAGAATAGAAAAAATCTTCTGTACCGCAATCGATAATAATGGCCAGTGAATCTTTTGGATATTTCTCAATGACATTGATAACGGAATAGTTTTTCCAGTTCGACGCATAAGTGATCGTATCGCCGATCCTTTTTATTACATCAAACCGGTTGCGTGATGAGTTGAGGTCTACTCCGCCACTCATACTGCCACATGCCCCAAATGTATCCGCATGGCGAAAACCCAGGAACAGGCCGCCATGTCCACCCATACTCAAACCTGTGATAGCCCTTGCATTCCGGTTGTTGATACAGGCATATTTTTTTTCGATGAATTGCGGCACTTCTTTGCTGATATAGGTTTCATAGCGCATGGAAGAATCGACCGGGCTATCAAAATACCAGCTGCTGTAATGGCCATCGGGGCAAACAATGCGGATCTTGTATTCATCGGCATAGGTTTTCAACTCGGGCACTTTCATGATCCAGTTACTATAGTTACCACTGTACCCATGCAACAGGTAAACGACGGGATAAGCAACTGCCGCTGTTTTGTTATTGCCGGGGCTGATAACAACGCAGTTAAAACTTTTGTGCATGGCATTGCTGTAAACCGATACAGTATCCACCGTGGCTGCCCGCAGCTGGGAAATGGCAAGGAGCAAAAAAAAGAGACCGCATATTTTTTTCATCCAGATAAAGTTAGGAAATAGGCTGTTACAATAATGCAAATAAGGCAGCATGCCGTTTGCAAAATAGATTTTGGGATTTCCGGCATCTTATATACATTTGATATTAAAATGATATCAAAATGAATATTATGGAAAAGACGCTTAAACCTATGTCGGGGTTTTTAGTATTGATCATTTCGCTGGCCTGTTTGATATTGGGTATTGTCCTGATGTCGACCGGCGTGGAGAATGAGCAGGTAATGCCACAGTTTTTTATAGGCCTTGTACTGGTGCTGGTAGCTGTATTTCTTTTCAAAGGGATCACGATCATCAACCCGAATCATTCGCGGGTATGTGTTTTCTTTGGTAGTTATATTGGCACCATCAAAGAGAATGGCCTCAAATTCATCAACCCGCTTTTCCGTAAGATCAATATTTCATTGAGGGCGCAGAACCTGGAAAGTTCCAAGCTGAAAGTGAATGATAAGATGGGTAACCCGATCGAGATAGGCGCCGTAATTGTATGGCAGGTGCGGGATACATATAAGGCTGCGTTTGAAGTAGCCAATTATGATCAGTATATCAAGATACAGTGTGAGGCGGCGATCCGTCACCTGGCCAATAGTTTTCCTTATGATAACCTGGAAGACCAGACAGCGGATATTACGCTAAGAGATGGTGCTGAAAAAGTGAATGAGATTTTAGAAAAAGAATTGAACGAGCGGCTGGCTCCGGCCGGCCTGATTATCATGGAAGCGAGGATCAGTCACCTGGCTTATGCAGCAGAAATAGCTGGCGCCATGTTGCAACGCCAACAGGCCACGGCCATCGTAGCGGCAAGGACCAAGATCGTGGAAGGCGCCGTAGGGATGGTGGAAATGGCATTGGACATGCTCGCGAAAAAAGATATCGTGAGCCTTGATGATGATAAAAAAGCCGCCATGGTCAGTAACCTAATGGTCGTACTTTGTGGTGAAAGAGGTGCAACCCCGGTACTGAATACCGGAACCCTGTACCAATAATAAAATAGTTAATACGGGAATGGCAGCATTCCTGTATTTTTTAATTAATAGGAATGGCGGAAAAAAAATCCTTTGTAATACGAATTGACGTGGAAACCTATAAGGCATTGGAGAAATGGGCCTCGGATGAATTTCGCAGTGTCAATGGCCAGATAGAATGGTTACTGAATCAACGGCTGAAGGACGCCGGGAGAATGAAGGAAAAGAATGAGAAGGATGGAGGGAAGAAGAAAATTTGAAAATTTGGGGATTTGAAAATGATTAGACACTGCCGGTATGCGCTTTCATTCTCATTCTTGAACATTACACATGTAATTCAAAAATGAGAAAATTGTTCAACGCCGGTAAATGTTTTCATTTTCAAATTTTCAAATCCCCAAATTTTCAAATTATTCCTAGAATCCTTTTTTCTCCAGTGATTTTTGCATCGGGTTTATGCCAATAACTCCCTGTCCTCTTGCCGGACCCTGTCTTTGTTTGAATATGGAAAAGCGGGAAGGTTGCGGTATCGTATTCCAGCTATTGTTAGCTGTATTGATATCTGCTGTTTCTCTCAAGGGGTCCAGTTGGATCGACGCCACTTCCTTATCTTTCAAAAACGTCTTTATCACTTTTGTTTCGTTTAACCGCCATACCTGTGCAGGAATGCGGTCGATCTCCTTGGTGCCATCTTTATATGTCCATTCTATGATGATCGGCATCACCAGCCCGCCTTTATTGCTAAAAGTCAGTTCATACATGTTTTTAGTGCCATATTTAGCTTTTTCTTCTGCTGTTAATGGCTCTGGCTTATTGCCAGGGATCTTCATTTCATATTCCGAAGAGTCATATGATTCCATACCACGCGCATAACGCCAGTAAAAATCGCGGAGTGCTGTATCCTTATCTGTTTCAAAAGCAATGCTCTTATCATCACGGTTGCGTACTTTGGAAAGATCATCAAATGCACTTGTCTGTGGTTTTTCCAGTTTACGTTTGATCGTTGTATCGTTCGTAGCACGTGCCATTGCATCCAGATCGGGTTTTGCGTATTTTACTGAATCAAGCGAAATATCACAGGCATCGGTACCATAGAACCATCCTCTCCAGAACCAGTCGAGGTCTTCACCACTGGCATCTTCCATAGTACGGAAAAAATCCGCAGGCTCAGGATGTTTGAAGGCCCATCTTTTTGCGTACTCCTTAAAGGCATAATCAAACAGTTCACGACCCATAATGGTCTCCCGTAAAATATTCAACCCGGTTGCTGGTTTAGTATAAGCATTGGGACCAAAACCTATGATATTTTCTGAATTGCTCATGATCGGTTCCAATTGGTCCTTTGGCAATTTCATATAATCCACGATAGTGTAAGCCGGGCCTTTTCCTCTTACCGGGAATTTATTGTCCCATAATTCTTCTGCCAGGTATTCTACAAAAGAATTCAATCCTTCGTCCATCCAGCTCCACTGGCGCTCATCACTGTTGATGATCATTGGGAAAAAGTTATGCCCTACTTCGTGGATGATCACCCCAAGCATTCCATACTTTGTACCTTCTGTATACGTGCCATCTTTTTCAGTACGTCCGTAGTTGAAACAGATCATCGGGTATTCCATCCCATTTGATGCTTCTACACTCTGTGCAACAGGGTAAGGATAAGGGATCGTGAATTTGGAGTAGGTCTTAATGGTATGAGCAACGGCCTTGGTAGAAAAGGGGCGATAAACACCATATGCTTCTTTCCCGTAAAAGCTCATGCACATGATCTTTTTTCCTTCAACAGTTACCGGCATGGCATCCCATACAAATTTGCGGCTGCTTGTCCACGCAAAGTCACGGACATTGTCCGCTTTAAAGATCCAGGTCTTTGTTTTGCCGCTTTGATTTTTTTCTGCCGCTTTGGCCTCTGCGAGCGTAACGATCTCTACGGGTTCCTTGCTTGTTTGTGCCTGTGCCCAACGGGTTTTTTGCGCGGGACTCAGGTTAGCTGCATAATTCTGGCATTCACCTGTAGAACCAACTACATGGTCTGCAGGAACTGTCATCTGTACATTAAAATTACCAAAGGTCAGAGCGAACTCACCACGCCCGGTGAACTGATGATTCTGCCAGCCCTGGAAATCGCTATATACACAAAGCCGGGGGTACCATTGTGTCATGGTGAACAGGTAATTGCCGTCTTCTGGAAAATATTCATAACCACCACGGCCCCCTCTTGTCATCCTATCGGAAATATTATAGTTCCATGATAACTGGAAAACAAAACGCTGTCCTGCTTTTAAAGGGGCAGGCAATTCCAGCCGCATCATTGTCTTGTTGACCGTATACTTTAACGGGTTACCGGTAGCATCGGTGAGCTTAGTAATATTGATACCATACCCATTATCTTTTTTTGATTCTTCTGCGCGGTCGATTTGTGTCGTTGTTGTGCGCGGATTCATGGCGCTGCTGTTCTGGTAATTGGCATTTTTGGTACTGCTTAACTGGTTTTCGTCCAGTTGCAACCAGAGATAAGTAAGTGTATTGGGAGAATTGTTGAAATAAGATACGGTTTCGCTGCCGGTCAGTTTTTGGGCTTTTTCATCGAGTGTACATTTGATATCATAGTCGCAGCGTTGCTGCCAGTACTTTGGACCAGGCGCTCCACTGGCCGTGCGGTATTCGTTTGGTGTAGGCATGATGCTGCCCAGCTGCTCAAATTTATTCCCATGATTACTACCAGGATTGTTCTGGATATTCTGGGCAATGAGCAGGCTGAAAAAGCAGATCTGCATACAACCAAGAAGCATGATTTTTTTCATAAATGGATGTTTGTATATGTGTGATTGTTTAGATGACTTATTAATTTTTATCCGGGAATTCTTTCCAATACCATTTTTAAAGCCAGGCTAAAAACAGCTGCGGATAAAAAGATAACCCAATCCCGCCGGTTTATCCTGAATATGTTTACCATGATAAATGCAATGAGCAGCAAGATAGCCACTACTACGATCTGTCCTGCTTCAAGACCAACATTAAAGCCAAATAAACTCCAGCCCAGGTTCTGATCGCGCGCCATCATAAAACGAATGGAATTGGCAAACCCCATTCCATGGATCAGGCCGAAGAACAGTGCTAAAAAATAGTTGATCCGTATAGAACGGGGAGTGAATTTTTTTTGAAACAGATTACTCAGCGCCGTCACTACGATCGTGACCGGTATCAGGAATTCAACCCAGTTGGAAGGGAAACGGATTATATCAAGTACGCTCAGTGCCAGGGTGAGTGAATGGCCGATGGTAAATGCGGTGACCAGCACGAGCACCTGTTTCCAGTCTTTCAACAAATAGATAGCCGCAAGTGCAGCTATAAAAAGCTGGTGATCCAATGCGTCGGCACTGATGATGTGTTCCCATCCCAGGCCAAAATAAAATCCAAAGTCGCCCATGTGTTGTGAAGGATGGTTTGCTACCAACCGATCCCTGTTTTTTTTCGTCTGTGTTTGGAGGCCTTTAAAATAAGCCAGACTTTTGTAACAATAAAATATATTTGGCTAATGGTAGCATTTCTCAATAAGTGGTTGCTGGTTTTTGTTTTCCCCTTATTCTATACAGGCGGTATGAATCCGCAGGATAACCCGGGCAGGGCAAAAGCGAATGCTATGGATGGACTCGTTCATCCCCTGCATGTAAGTGTAGTAGAGATCAATCATAATGCAACGGATAAAACCCTTGAGATCAGTTGCAAATTATTTACAGATGATTTTGAGACCATCCTCGGCAAGACGTATCATGTAAAAATTGACCTCATCAATCCTCCGGACCGGGCTGCCATGGAGAAACTGGTGAACGATTATATTCATAAACATCTTACTATTAAAGCCGATGGCAAATCTGTTCCTTTTTCATTTATTGGTTATGAAAAAGACAATGATGCTATCTATAGTTATTTCCAGGTAGACAATATCCCTACGGTAAAACAGATTGTGGTCAAAGACGATATTATGCATGAAATGTATACCGACCAGATCAACCTGTTGCATGTGATTGTAGGCGGGGTGAGGAAGAGTACAAAGATGGATTACCCTGTTACGGAGGGGAAAATTAGCTTTTAGATATTGGATGCTAGATATGAGATAGCAGATTTTAGATAATAGATTCATCCATCCGAGGTCTTACATCCAATATCTACTATCCAACATGTAATATCAAAAATCCCCATCACTCCCTCTCATCCTCCATTTCCTGACGCAGCTCCTTACTCAACTTCACCAGTATCTTATCTATCCGATGACCATCCATATCGACGATTTCGATAGTGAACCCTTTCCA
This sequence comes from uncultured Terrimonas sp., assembly GCA_964528095.1. Lineage (GTDB taxonomy): Bacteria > Bacteroidota > Bacteroidia > Chitinophagales > Chitinophagaceae > CAZGSG01. The sequence continues at coordinate 8,908 of CAZGSG010000078.1, read as the reverse complement.
TTCAAGTTTATCGCCGGTTTGAGGAATTCTTTCTAGGCGATGAAGGATAAATCCTGCAAGGGTATCAAATTCCTGTTCTCCTTCATTCATCCATTCTGTTTTTTCAAAACGGGTCAGGAAATCATAGAAAGGGATCTGTGCATCTACGAGGAAGGAGCCGTCTTCACGCTCGACGATCTCGTAGTCAGGCACATCCTGTTGTGGAATTTCTCCAATGATAGCTTCCAGGATATCGTTCAAAGAAACTAAACCAAGTATGCTGCCATATTCATCTACAATAAAACAAAGATGGATTTGTGATTCCCTGAACTTTTCCATTACCTGGAAAGGTGTATTGTTCTCGGGAACAAAAAGCGCCGGCTGCATAATGTCCTTGAACAGGGTATTATCGGGACTTACATACAGGTCTTTGATAGAAACAACTCCTTTCAGGCTATCGATATTCCCATCACAAATGGGATAGACCGAATGCGGTTCACTGGTTATTTTTTCCTTGATCTTTTCTTCATTGTCATCGAGATTAAACCAGATAATATCGCTCCGGTGGGTCATTAGGGAAGTGATATTACGATCGCCCAGATGAAACACCCGTTCAATGATCTCCTGTTCGGCCTGGTCGATGGTACCGGCTTCCGTACCTTCAACGATCAGGGTTTTAATCTCTTCTTCCGTCACGGCATCATCCTTCATCCGTTTAATATTGAAGATCGTAAAAAAGAGATTGCTGACTTTATTGAGCAACCAGACGATGGGGCCGGTGATCTTTGCAAAAACATTCACAGGCACTGCTACCAGTTTGGAAATCTTTTCTGCTCTAAGCAAGCCAATTCTTTTGGGAATGAGCTCGCCAAATATGATCGAAAGAAATGTTACCAGGATAACGATAATTGTGGTAGAAATGGATACCGCATAGGGCCGGAACAGTTCGATTTTTTCAATATAGGGTTGGAGGTCTTTTCCAAAGCTCTCACCGGAGTATACCCCCGTTACGATCGAGATCAGCGTAATACCGATTTGTACTGCGGAAAGAAAAAGTTCGGGGTTATTGGACAGTTCAAGCGCTTTGCGGGCACTGATATCCCCTTTTTCTGCCTGGGACTCCAGCCTTGATTTTCTTGCCGACACCAGGGCAATCTCCGCCATCGTAAATAATGCATTCACAAAAATGAGAAGAGCGAGTATGAATATTTCCATTAAGAAGACAACGTTGGTTGGTTATCGAAGATAGCAAATCCGTAGCGCTTATTGAATAATGTGGCAGTGATGCCGCCAAAGAAGAATCCGAGCAAACTTCCTGCCAGCACATCGAAGGGGTAGTGAACGCCCACATATACCTGTGCATAAGCCACTAAGCCGGCCCAGAGAAATCCGATCCAGGCCCATTTTTTCAGGACGGGGCGGAGCGTGAAATAGAAGAAAGTGGCCATTCCAAAATGGTTGGCCGCATGATTGGAGGTAAAGCTATATCCACCCGAGCATTGATTCACGAGCAGGCGCACACGGAAGAAAAAATCGGGATCGCTGCAGGGCCGTAACCGTTCAAACTGGTGTTTGAAAACATAATTGCCGGTCATATCGGTGAGTGCGATGGTAACCAGAAAAAAAACCACCCACCAGGCGCCTTTGCTTTTAAAATTCAACAGTATAAAAACGACTATAAAAATATAAAGCGGTGCCCAGTTCGGGGCATTTCGCATAAAAGGCATAAAACTGTCAAAAAAAGGATTGGTGAACTCACTGTTCACCTGGACGAACAACCATTGATCCAGTTGTTGCAGTTTTTGCAGGATGCTATTTTGAAGCAGAAACATAGGCCAAAAATACCAATAACCACGCAAAGCGTGACAACAGGCCAAGATTAACAAGCCAGTTGTTGCGGAAACGGGATAAATGAGTTTCTTTTGCAGTCTTTACATTTTGCCAAAAGTTTTCGCTTTCAATGCTGATACGGTATAAAATACCTAAAACAATTCTTTGGGTGATCAACCTGTTCCTGATCTTCCTGTTGATCTTTACCTTATTCAGGTTTGCTACCTATTTTGCATTCAAGCCCCCAGGTCTTTCCTTTTCTGACCTGCTGCCCTCGTTTTTAATGGGTGTGCAATATGACCTGCGATGGATCTCGATCATTTTGCTGCCCATCGTATTGGTCAGTATGGTGAGGGGATTATCTCCTTTTTCCGCGTAGCAAAATAAAAAGTGGTGAACATGGTACCTGGCAAGTGTTACTTTCAGCGATTCATTCTTTATTGCAGCGGACCTTGGAAGTGGCACCTATAACCATGCCAGTATGGAGTTCGGGGCTACGAAAATTGATGCATGAACGGGAATCTCACTGCAGGTGCAGTGGGAGACCTATCCATTGGTCTGGATGATACTGGGCCTATTAATAGCCGTGGTCTTTTTTCGGTGGATGTATCATAAAAGTCACTGGCGGGTGATTACGCAAACAGATGGACGGGGAATACCTTATCGACGTAAATTTTTTATCATCACCGCGCTGGTCCTTTGTGTGTTTATCTATGGTCGTGCGGCATGGCCGCCTCTTTCCTGGAAACAATGTTTTGTATTTCGCGACAATTTTAAATCATACCTGGCTTTAAATCCTTTGCAAAATTTCTTTGCAACACTAAAACTGCGCAGCCCGGATTTTAATGAGCAAAAAGCGAGAGAAGCATTTCCGCTGATCAAAGAATGGATGCCATTGCCTGCCGAAAATAATTTTTCTTACCGGCGGATGATTGCCCCGGGAAGCCGTGCATTGGAAAGCAGGCCTAATATCGTGCTGGTGATGTGTGAGTCATTTAGCATGTATAAAAGCAGCATGAGCGGTAATCCGCTGAATACAACCCCTTATTTTGATTCTATTAGCAGGAACGGAATATTTTTTGAACGTTGTTTCTCCCCGCATTTTTCTACAGCGAGGGGATTATTTGCCATAATCACAGGTATACCTGATGCGCAATTGTTCAAATTCTCCACCCGCAATCCACTGGCGATAAAACAACATACGATCATTGATAATTTTGAAGGGTATGATAAACATTATTTCCTGGGTGGTGATCCTGAGTTCAGCAACTTTGAAGGATTACTGAAAAATGTGGATCAATTAAAAATGCATACCGGCGATAGCCTGAAATATCCAAAAGTCAATGTATGGGGTATCAGTGATAAGGATCTTTTCATGGAGGCAAACAGTGTGTTTAAGAAAAAGGATAAACCTTTTTTTGCCATCATACAAACATCGGATAACCATCGCCCGTATATGATACCGCCGACAGATACGGATTTTGTAAAATCCACTGTGCCAGAGGAAAATCTGAAAAAATATGGTTTTGATTCACAAGAGGAGTACAACACTTTCCGGTATTCAGATTATTGTTTTAAAAAATTTCTGCAGGCGGCAGAGAAAGAAGCCTATTTTCCCAATACCATTTTTGTATTTATCGGCGACCATGGAGTGGCGGGCAATGCCCAGGAAATGTATCCCGCTGCATGGACGGATCATCGCCTGACAGACGAACACGTGCCGCTATTATTTTATGCGCCATACCTGTTAAAGCCACAAAAAAGAAGCGAGGTTGTTTCCCAGATCGATGTGTTACCTACAATTGCCGGTATGCTGCAGCAGCCGTATGTGAATACTACATTGGGCAGGGACCTGCTTGATCCTTCAAAGAAAAATAACTTTGCGTTTATCACCAATACGGCGGGTAAGATCGGTGTAGTGACGGACGATTTTTATTTCATGAAAAATCTCAACTTCCCCGATGAACAAATAGTGCCGGTCCGCTATACCACGGTTCCCTATAATAAGATGCAAAGAGACTCTATACAAAAAAGTCTTTCCGACTTTACTTCAGCTTTTTTTGAAACGGCCAGGTATATGTTGATGAATAATCAGAAAGACTAATAGCGTTTCAGGTGAGCGGATCTGTTTTACGGCCATCACTATATATTCTTTTCTCTTTGTCTTCCGGTACTGTTATTTTCTTTTGCGCGATGATAATAAGCCTGGGCGTTTTTCTTATATCATATGCATTGAACTGGTAGTCGCCGTATACTTTATCAATTTGCAATCCCTGGAAACTAAGCATATCGGTGAAATCGCCAAGGGAAAGCTTAGCCGTGGCTTCGGTGTATTCAACAGGATTGGGCAAAGATGGATCGGTGATCCTGATCTTCTTATAAAAATTCAGTGGATCATCCCAACGATTGATCTCGTAAACGGTATTGCCCAACGTGCTGGTCTCATTGCGCACCAGCAGGTCTTCGGCGTAATGCACGTTGAGGTAGTCGATGATAAAAGATCCACCGGGTTTCAGGCTATTGGCTATAGTCCGGATGGCTGCATCATGTTCTCTTCTTGTTTTAAAATGACCGAAGCTGGTAAACAGGTCAATAGCGTAATCAAAATAATTTCCCCAAAAAGGCAAACGTATATCGTGAAGAAAAAAATGTAAATCGTCTGTCTCTGTTTTTCTCGCTTCATCAATGCGGGCCGCATCAATATCTACCCCTGTCACATCAAAGCCGGCGGCATGCAACTGTCTGCTATGAATTCCTCTGCCACAACCGGTTTGCAGTATTCTGGCAGGCGCGGAGAGAGAAAGATGACCGATCAATGCGCTAACAAAATCAGTAGCTTCCTGCACCCTGTCAGCATATAGTTTATCATAAAAAGGTGAACTGAGCCAATCTTTATACCAGGACGATTCCATATACATTGTTTGGACAAATTTAAGCTGCCTGCTGATATAGTGAATTTTTTTAAAGTCGGATACTTTTTCAGGGGTATGGCTTTTTTAATGCCGAATGTTGCCGAAACCGTATTTTTGCTGTAACCTTTATCGCTCTTCCGAACTAATAAGCAGAACAGCCAGATGGAAGGAAGACAATCAACGAAACACCATAACCACCTTAAAGCAGCATTTCTGTGGCATTGATCAAAAGTATATCGGGTATCAGGGGAACGATAGGCGGAGTACCAGGAGAGAATCTTTCACCGGTAGATATTGTAAAATTTACCGCATCATTTGGAAGCATTATTGCGGAGAAAAATAAATCGGCAAAGATCGTTATTGGCCGTGATGGCCGTATCAGCGGGCAGATGGTCCGCGACCTGGTAGTCAGTACGCTTACAGGTCTTGGTATTGATGTGATCGATCTTGGTCTTTCTACTACACCCACTGTAGAAGTCGCTGTTAAAATGGAAAAAGCAGATGGCGGTATTATCATTACGGCCAGTCATAATCCCAAAGAATGGAACGCGTTGAAACTCCTCAACCACGAAGGCGAATTTATTTCTGCTGCAACAGGAGCAAGAGTGTTGGAAAAAGCGGCTGCGGAGGATTTCGTTTTTGCAACTGTCGAGAAATTAGGAACTGTTACTATTGATGATAGTTATTTACAAAAACATATTGATGCGATACTGGCATACCCGCTTGTAAATAAAGAAGCGATTGCCCGGAAGAATCTCAGGATCGTAGTGGATGCAGTGAATTCTACCGGTGCTGTATTTGTACCTGCTTTATTGAAGGCATTGGGCGTAGAAAATGTGATCCTGCTGAATGGGGAAGTAAATGGACGGTTTGCACATAATCCCGAGCCATTGCCGGAGCATCTGTCACAACTAAGTAACGAAGTGCTGAAACAGAAAGCCGATCTCGGTATCGCTGTTGATCCTGATGTGGACCGGTTGGCATTCGTATGCGAGGATGGCAGCATGTTCGGTGAAGAATATACACTTGTTGCTGTTGCGGATTATATACTATTGCATACAAAGGGCAATACGGTGAGTAATATGAGCAGCACAAAAGCGCTCAAAGAGATCACGATAAAACATGGTGGCGAGTATTTTCCTTCTGCTGTAGGCGAAGTGAATGTGGTGACAAAAATGAAGACGGTGAATGCCGTGATAGGTGGTGAAGGAAATGGAGGTATCATCGTTCCTGATTTTCATTACGGAAGAGACGCGTTGATCGGGATCGGTTTATTTTTGAGTCATCTTGCCGGCCATAAGAACGGCATCAAATCACTGCGTTCCCAGTACCCTGATTATTTTATTTCTAAAAATAAAATAGAACTGGAAAACGGGTTTGATATCCAAACGATTTTTGAAAGCATCAAAAAGAAATACAAAAACAATCCCGTCAATACCGAAGACGGGTTGAAAATAGAATTTGACAGCGACTGGGTACACCTGCGTACCTCTAACACAGAACCTATCATCCGCATTTATGCAGAAAGCGATTTTGAATCAAAGGCGAATCATATTGCGTTGAAGCTGATGCAGGATATTAAGGAGTTCATATAGCTGATCTTCTTTCAACCGTTCTGTATGTTTGGTATTCAACAGTCAGGATTAAGTGTGATGATGATAGCTTTCCCAAAAAAGAACTGTGCCCCGAAATTATAATTCGCATTAACTGTCCAGCATCACTTTATCCGGCGTTACCGGTAACCTTCGTATCCGTTTACCAGTAGCATGATAAATAGCATTGGTCACTGATGCCGCATAGCCAATAAGCGCAATTTCCCCCATACCTTTTGCACCCATCGGGTTGATGTATGGATCAGGCTTATTGACAAACAGCGCATCGATATGCGGAACGTCCGCATTCACCGGTACATGATAGTCGGCGAAATTATTATTTACATACCGGCCATACCGATGATCAAATATGGCTTCTTCTGTCAGCGCCATGCCAATGCCTCCGATCACACCGCCGATCATCTGGCTTTTGGCTGTTTTTTCGCTGATGATCTTTCCCGCATCACCTACAGTGACCACTTGTTTTATCCTGACTATTCCTGTGCCCGGGTGTACATGCAGTTTGGTGAAATGAACAGAGAAAGAATAGAACGCGTATTTCTGGCGTTCAGCACCGCCCTTAGAATCGCGCGTAAGATCTATCTCCGGTAAATTACTTTTTCTCATCAGGTCAGTGAAAGAAATTTTTGTGCTGCCATTGGCAATCGTTTCACTTTCTACAATGAACTTATCTTTCTCTGCATGATCCAAAACCGTATGCATGTCAGTGGCGGCGAGTTCGATCAGCTTTTCTTTTACTGCAGTGCAAACATCATATACGGCTGCACCAACAGCGGAAGTAGTACCTGACCCGCCCTGTGATGGTGCGGGGGGAAGATTTGAATCACCGAGTTCAAATCTTATTTTTCCTGGGGGTATACCTAATACGTCTGATGCGATCTTCACCATTGCAGTGCCCGTACCTGGTCCAATATCACTGGCGGCGCTTTGTATAAGAAGGGTGCCATCATTTTTAAATACCGCTCTTGCTGTTGCTCCACCACGTGATGCGCCAAATACGCCGCTGCTCATACCATAACCAACCAGCATACCATTTTCCTGCATGGAGCGTGGTGTACGGTTACGGCTGAACCAGCCAATTTTATCCGCGCCCATCTGGTAACATTCTTTCAGGAATTTGCTGGAGTAAGGAAGATTGCGCTCGGGATCGGTTTCTGCATAATTCCTTAGTCTTAGTTCCAGCGGATCAAGATTGAGTTTATAGGAAAGTTCATCTATCGCGGATTCAAGTGCAAAGGCACCGGTTGCTTCGCCGGGACCGCGCATCCAGGTAGGTACGCTCATGTCCAGCGGCGCAACCTTATAGGTTGTGTCTACATTAGGACATGCATACATGAATTGTGTCATTCGTACAACGCCTTCTGTAAATTCTTCATAAGAGGAAGTGACGGCTGTGGCATTATGTGTAATGCCGGTAAATTTTCCATCTGCTGTAGCGCCGATTCCTATCTGTTGTATCGTATAGGGCCGATAACCAACCATGGTAAACATCTGCGCTCTTGTAAGCATTAATTTTAAAGGCTTACCGGTTTTTTTTGCTCCCAGTACTGCCGCTACTTCATAGGGCCAGGTACGCAGGGCCATTCCAAAGCCCCCGCCAACAAATGGAGAAATAACGCGCACATTATCCGCTGGAATGCCGAATAATTGCGAATACGTGCGTTGTGCCGCTTTTACGCCCTGTGTTTTATCATATACCGTCAGTTTATCATTGCCTTCCCATGCCGCGATAATACTACCCAGTTCCATGGGATTATGCACTTCCTGTGCCAGCAGGTATTCTTCTTCCACTTTTACCGCAGCTGATTTATATGCGTCCGCTTCCCCTCTTTTATAATTATTACCCCCACGTTTGGGAGTTGCGGCTATCGACATATTCTTATCCAGATCTGTCTTTGGTTCTTCTTTTGTATAGGAGACTTTAACCAATGAAGCCGCATGCACGGCTCTTTCATAAGTATCTGCAATGACCAACGCTACAGGCTGGCCATCGAAATATATTTTGTTGCTTGCAAATATTTTAAGTCCACCCGGGCCCATATCTGTCGAAGATGATGCATAGCCTGGTATTGGAGGACAATTCAGATGCGTGATCACTGCAGTAACACCGGGTGATCCTTCTGCAGATTTTATATCAAAAGCGTTGATCGTTCCTTTAGCAATATTACTTCCTACCAACACCCCGTATTCCAGGCCGGCAAATTTATATTCTGCTGAATATTTTGCTGCCCCGGTTACTTTCTGCTTTCCATCTACACGGTCAATGGGGTCTTCAGCGTGGTTCAATAAGATCTCTTCCATAAAATAATATTAAACTTGTTGCAACGATTTTTTTAATGCCTCCACAATAGCAGCGGGTGCTAATTTCAGTTTAAAATCATTTTCACCATATCCTTTCGCTCCTTTCATACCGAGTTCTGCCGCCTGTTTAAAATTTTCTTCCGTAGCGGGCTTGCCTTTTAAAAATGTTTCGGCTTCTTTCAGTCTCCAGGGCTTGTGTGCTACACCACCCATTGCCAACCTGGCCTGTTTGATGGTATTGCCATTCATATCAAGCGCTGCAGCCACAGATAC
>CAZGSG010000077.1:0-21481 GCA_964528095.1 uncultured Terrimonas sp. | reverse complement strand
TTTACTGCAAAATTCAAAAGCAAAATGGACTTCCTGATACCGGATGCTATTTTTGTATTTTTAATTTTTAATTTTGAATTATTACGAAACTGGCTTACTGCCATATAATCTAAAACTTCACCCCCTTTACAATTTCCAAAACACATTAGGATAGATTGATTGTATTTTTACTGCAAAATTCAAAAGCAAAATGGACTTCCTGATACCGGATGCTATTTTTGCATTTTGATTTTTTAATTTTGAATTATTATGAAACTTGCTTACTACCCATACAATCTAAAATTTCGTCATCCTTTTACGATCTCCAAAGGAACAAAAACACATCAGCCTACATTGATTGTAGAGCTTGAGCATATGGGAGTGAAAGGATATGGAGAAGCGCCAGCGATCACTTACTATAATATACCTGTTGAAAAAATGATCGAGGATATAGAGGCAAAAAAACAGTCCATTGAAAAATTTGCTTTTACCGAACCCGACCGTTACTGGCATTATCTTCATCATTTGTTACCACAAAATCCTTTCCTGGTATGCGCGCTGGATATTGCGGCCTGGGACATTTATGGAAAGCTTGCCAGGAAACCATTGTACCAGCTTTGGAAAGGAGATCCGGCTAAAGGTCCTTTGACTGACTATACGATAGGTATCGACAGCATTGAAAAGATGATCTTCAAAATGAAGGAAAAGCCATGGCCTATCTATAAAATAAAAGTGGGAACAGCCGATGATATTGCGATTGTAAAAGCGCTTCGTGCAAACAGCGATGCGATCCTGCGGGTGGACGCGAATGCTGCCTGGGATCTTGAAACGGCACTGCAACTTATTCCGCAATTAAAGGAACTGGGAGTAGAGTTTGTAGAACAGCCGCTGGCAAAAGATAACTGGGAAGGCATGAGCAAATTATACAAAGAATCATCCCTGCCTTTATTTGCAGATGAAGCCTGCGTGTCGGAGCACGACGTTGAAAAATGTGTGGACCATTTTCATGGAATAAATATAAAACTCACTAAATGCAGCGGCATCACACCTGCATTAAGAATGATTGGCCATGCAAAAAAACGCGGATTAAAAGTGATGGTTGGGTGTATGAACGAGTCAACCATTGGTTCGGCGGCCATTGCGCATATGCTTCCTCTGATCGACCATGTAGATATGGACGGACCATTATTACTGGAAGAAGATGTGGCTACAGGGATCGGGTATGATTTTGGCCGCATTAGTTATTCGGGTGAGCCTGGACTTGGGATCAGCTACACGGGCTTGTTTACCCGGTAATTAGGAGCCAATAAAAAACTAATTGATTTCAGTTCTTTCTTTAACAACTTATTCATACTATTTGCCAGGTTATCAACGTTGGGGATAGCGAAAGACTCCGGCCCTAAATTTGCTACTACGCAAAAGTCAATTTTATGTATGAATAAAATACCGGCCCTTCTTATCCTGCTATTCATAAGTCAGCTTGGCTTTTCACAAAGAGTGCATTTGGGCCTCTTTGGTGGTCTTGCTGCTTATAATGGTGACCTGACAGAAAAAATTTTCCCCAAAAAAGTGACTAATGGCGCTTTAGGTGTTACTGTCAATTATGAATTGACAGACAAAGTCATGTTGCGGGGCGGGCTTACTTACGCGGTTGTAGGTGGGGCAGACAGGTTCAGTGACAATGAATCAACAAAGATTCGTAACCTGGCTTTTGAGACGTCTATTTTTGAATTCAGTGCGATAGCTGAGTATACTGTTTTCAATTTATATGATCGCCGGTTTTCTCCTTACGGTTTTGCCGGTCTGGCGATATATCATTTTAACCCATATGCGTATAACAATGGACAGAAGGTTTTTCTGAAGCCATTGAGTACAGAGGGGCAGGGTATTTCCGGTTATGCGGACCGTCCGGTGTATGGGCTTACGCAACTGGCCATTCCATTCGGTGGTGGGTTAAAATTTGCTATTACGGAGAATCTGCGAATAGGCGTAGAGTTGGGGATGCGTAAGTTATTTACTGACCACCTGGACGATGTGAGTACTTCCTATGCAGATCCGGCCGACCTGTTGCAGGCAAAGGGTCAACTTGCGGTGGATATGTCATATCGAGGTGATGAGCTACCAGGCGGCAACCCGGTTTACCCTGATAAGGGAACTCAGCGGGGTAGTCCTAAATTTAAAGACTGGTATTATTTTTCTGGTATTCACCTGACGTACAGGTTGAATGCTAATGGGGGAGGTGGTGGCAAAAGAGGCCGCCTTGGATGTCCCCCGGTTCCTTATTAAAACAGCTGGACGCGTTTTTAATAAAAGCCATACTTCATAATGAAGTATGGCTTTCTTTTTTATGGGGGACCTATAAGGTTCCGTTTAAGGCTTGAGGTTTTCTTTCTTTTGGGGTATGGGGAACCTATAAGGTTCCGTTTATACCTTGAGATTTTCTTTCTTTCGGGATATGTGGAACCTATAAGGTTCCGTTTATGCCCTGAGGTTTTCTTTCTTTCAGGGTATGGGGAACCTATAAGGTTCCGTTTAAGCCCTGAGGTTTTCTTTCTTTCGGTATATGGGGAACCTATAAGGTTCTGCTTAAGCCCTGAGGTTTTCTTTCTTTCGGTATATGGGGAACCTTATAGGTTCCGCTTATGCCCTGAGGTTTTCTTTCTTTCGGTATATGGGGAACCTATAAGGTTCCGCTTATGCCCTAAGGTTTTCTTTCTTTTGAACTATTCAGAACCTTATAGGTTCCCCTGTACTTCAACCAGATTTGATCGTGTATCTCCGTGTAGTATCATTTACCTTTGCATATATTTTTTTAGAATGGCGTATAAAAATCAGCAGCAGTTTATTGAGGCACTTGAAAAAGCAGGGGAACTCGTTCGTATAAAAACATATGTAGACCCCAGGCTCGAGATAGCAGAGATCACCGACCGGATCAGTAAGTCCGGCAATGGCGGCAAAGCACTATTATTTGAAAACACCGGCTACGATTTTCCTGTACTCATGAATGCATACGGAAGCGAAAAAAGAATGTGTATGGCACTTGGAGTGAGCCATCTCGATGATGTGGCTAAGGAAATCGAAGGCCTTTTTAAACTACTGGCCACTCCCAAAGAAAGTATACTGGATAAACTTAAACTGTTGCCGAAACTGGGACAATTTGCTTCCTGGATGCCAAAGGTCAGTAAACGCAGGGGCGAATGCCAGGAAGTAGTGATGACAACACCCGATATCACCAAATTACCCGTTATCACCTGTTGGCCGAAAGATGGTGGACCTTTTGTTACCCTGCCAGTTATTCATACAAAAGACCCGAATACAGGGTCCCGCAATGTTGGTATGTATCGTATGCAGGTATTTGGTCCTACGCTTACAGGTATGCACTGGCATAAACATAAAGTTTCAGCAAAACATTTTAACGAGTACAAAAAGCTAAATAAACGCATGCCGGTAGCAGTAGCACTGGGCGGTGATCCGGCCTATGCCTATTCTGCTACAGCGCCACTGCCCGAAAATGTAGATGAGTACATGCTCGCAGGTTTCCTGCGGAAGAAAAACGTGGAATTAGTGAAATGTATTTCACAACCAGATGTGGAAGTACCTGCAGATGCTGATTTTATTATAGAAGGTTATGTAGATCCGGGGGATGAATTAATATGGGAAGGTCCTTTCGGAGACCATACCGGCTATTATTCATTGCCTGACTGGTATCCACGTTTTCATATCACTGCCATCACACATAAAAAAAATGCGATTTATCCCGCTACCATCGTAGGAATACCACCGCAGGAAGACGCATGGTTGGGTAAGGCCACTGAACGAATCTTTCTGGCACCCATAAAAATGACGATGGTACCTGAAATAGAAGATATGGAAATGCCCGTAGAAGGTGTATTTCATAATCTGGTAATCACAAAGATCAAAAAAGAATACGCGGGACAGGGACAGAAAGTGATGAATGCAATGTGGGGCGCAGGACAAATGATGTTCAATAAGATTCTTGCACTCGCGGATGAAAATATCGATATCCGGGACTATGAAAAATTGGCGAAGTATGTTTTCAAAAATTTAAATCCTGCAACAGATATTTATTTTTCTACGGGACCAATGGACGTGCTGGATCATAGTTGCAGTAAACTTGGTTTTGGCGGAAAAATGTGTATTGATGGAACAGCTAAGCAGGAAGAAGAACTGGATGATAACTGGTATGCTGTCGCCGGTAAAGATCATGTGATGCTGGACAGTGCATCCATCTTATCCGCTTTTAGTGAAATACATGGCATCAATAGCAGCTTATTAAAAAACGATATTCCCTGTCTCATCATTTCTGTAAAAAAGAACCGGAAGGGACATATCAGTGAACTGCATAAGCAACTGTGTGCATTGAAAGAGACGGAAGCAATAAAAATGATCTTATACGTGGAGCATACAGTTGATGCAAATGATCTGCCTGTCTCATTGTGGAGGCTATGCAATAACCTGGATCCTAAACGGGATCATGTACTTTGTAAGCGGCCTTCATCACAGGATAGTAACAAGTACGTTGCCTGTATGGGATTTGACGGCACAAGAAAAACAAAAGAGCTGGATGATTTTCATCGTGACTGGCCCAATATCATTGTTGCGGATGATGTGACCATTCGTTCTGTAGATGAAAAATGGGGCCAGCTTGGATTGGGTTCTTTCCTGCCTTCACCCTCGCTTAAGTTTATGGACCAGATGTATGGAGAAGAAGCGATAGTGAAAGGGGAGTAAATTCTTTGTTTTCGTTTTGACACGGAGGCACCGGTGATCTTTCGTTCTATTTGTAATTTATATTTTGCTTGCACTTACTAAATATTGAGCTTTAGAATAAGGAGGCACGGAAGTAAATCGAACAATCCGATCTACTTCCGTGCCTCCTTATTTTGAAATACCATTTTTAGACGCAGCAAACAAAGAGGGAGACTACAAATAGAACGAAAGATCACCGGTGCCTCCGTGTTAAAAAAAATAAAAGACACTGTGTTAATCCGCTACTTGAACCTTGCTGAGCATGTTTATCAGCCTTCAGACGGAAGATTCTCCCATGTGTCCTATTATTCCCTAACTTGCTTAAAATTGATCCCTGATGAAAAGATTTGGTGCAGCTATTCTTCTGAGTCTTGTTACCGCCACTGGCTTTGCTCAAAAAAAATCTGATTTCACTTTATTGTGGAAGATCAGCGGAAAAGGATTAGAAAAACCCTCTTATCTATTTGGTACCATTCATATGATCTGCAAAGATGATGCAGTCTTAAGCGATAGTTTGAAAAAAGCGATCAGCCGCGCAGACGATGTATACCTGGAAGTAGATATGGATAATATGTTTGAGATGCTGACAGCGATGAAATCATTAAAGATGAGAAATGATACCACGCTATCGGATCTCTTGAGTAAAGAAGAATATGAAAAAGTAAAGACGTACTTCCATACAAAGCAGGGACCGATCCCGTTCTCAATGCTTGAATCATATAAGCCAATGCTGATTCAGTCTATGATAATGGAAAGCGCCTCCGTTTGTGATGAATCTGTGGCAATGGAACAAGTGATCATGCAGGAAGCAAAGCGGAACAAAAAGCAAATAAAAGGTCTTGAGAGCCTTGCATACCAGGCAAGTATTTTTGACAGCATTCCTTATCACCTGCAGGCGATGCAATTGGTAAAGATGCTTGACAGTACTGCTGGAAAAGACAACTGGAAAGACCAGTACGAGGAAATGATGAGCGCATATAAAAAACAGGACCTGGAGGAACTGGACCAGTTGATCAACAATAGCGAGGAAACAAATCTTCCCAATTTCAAAACTTTGTTACTGGATAACCGCAATAATAACTGGGTGAAAAAACTGCAGGAATTGATGCCCGGCAAATCACTTGTCATTGCAGTGGGTGCCGGACATTTGCCAGGTGAACAGGGCGTGATCAATTTGTTGCGCAAAGCTGGTTATAAAGTAACTCCAGTAGCCAATAAGACAAGTCCTCTAAGAGAGATCTGATGTTTTTCTTACAAGAAGGGACTACATTTCTTTTTTTGATAACTTATCTCTTATAGCATATATTTTTTTCTCCGCGTATTTAAGGTAAACATCCATCCCGAAATCTTTGTTTCTTGATACGGTCTTTGATTGACCTGCATAAGTCCGGGCATTTCCCAAACGGTCGTATTGTTGTGACTCAAAGCCGATACTCTGTCCCGGCATTTTTGAATGCTCTAAAACCGGTGTGTATGGGGATAGTGCAGGAGTATTATAAAAAACAGCATCGTCTTTGTACGGATCCACCACTACAATATGATAAAGCCGCTCATTTTTTTCGTTGTACACGGTTAACTGGGCTCGCAGCCGATACGTGCGCACATTTAAACTGCCACCTGGACCTTCCGATCTGTACATTTGAAACTTTACAGTATAACTGGCTTTGCAATCCAGGCAAAAATCTTTTCCTTCCAGTTCTTTTATGGTCGCAGGCAGAATATCTGAAATGGCATTTAATAATTTCCCTTTTTTCTTCCATTTATCAGGTACTATAAGTAAATACTTATCTGAAAATGTTTTCGAATAAATAGGTTTTAGACTACCGCAGGAGGAGATAAATACGAGCAATACGAGACAGGCAACAAATAGTTTTAAAAAGTGCATTCGTAAATTCAGTTACTTAAATATAAGAAGCCTGACGGATCGCTACCTGCATTATTTGTTAAAATACAAATACAAACTCTTTGAAGAGGGGCAACAAAAAGATCCAGGCCTTTACAGGACCTGGATCTTTCAGGATTGTTTATATTTATTTACCCTTTTCCGGTAATTAAAATCAATTTGTCTTTCTTCTGAATAGCATAACAGCAGAGACCAAAAGATCTGTCCTGTTTAGAATTGCTCGAGGCCGCTAAAGAAGAAATCACCTTCGATCTTTGCATTCTCATCGCTGTCGCTGCCGTGTACGGCATTTTCACCCAGTGATGTCGCGTACAATTTACGGATAGTACCTTCTGCTGCCTGGGCAGGATTGGTAGCGCCGATCAATTCACGAAAACCAGCTACGGCATTATCCTTTTCCAGTATTGCGGCAATGATGGGGCCACTGCTCATGAAAGAAACCAGCTCTCCATAAAAGGGCCTTTCTTTATGCACGGCATAGAATTCGCCGGCTTTTTCTGCAGATAACTTGGTCAGCTTAAGGGCTACAACGCGAAAACCCTCTTTAATAAAACGATCAATGATCGCTCCGGAATGCCCATTTTTGAAAGCATCTGGTTTGATCATGGTGAATGTACGATTGCTCATTATTACGAATGTTTTTGGGGCGCAAAGGTAGAGAAAGTTTTAAGTTCTGTCTAGTAAAGGGAGAAAAACCTTCATTTTTAATGAATTTTTGGCCTTTTTTCCACTATTTCTTCCTTAATCTGTGCCGGTCTGTGACCCGGAAACCTTATCTTCGCAAACTTATTTATGAACGCTGTACAGGATATATTCCCGCAACTGGCCCAGCCCCGCAAGATCGTCATTACTACCCATCAGAAACCCGATGCGGACGCTATGGGATCTTCGCTGGCACTGTTCAATTTTTTGACGCAATTTGGCCACTCTGTTACGGTTATTTCGCCCACCAACTGGGCCAAATGGCTGGATTGGATGCCTGGTTGCAATCAGGTTGTCGACTACGAGGCGCACAGGGCTAAAGCTGATGCTATACTGGATGCGGCCGACTGGCTTTTTTGTCTCGACTTCAACATATTTCACCGTACTAAAACAATGACGGAGAAATTAAAAGCGATCGATTGTACAAAGATCCTGATCGATCATCACAGGGAACCCGATGAACCCAATTTTAATTATGGTATCAGCGATACTGCAAAAAGCTCTACCTGTGAAATGATCTATGATTTTATTATCGGATCAGGCCATGGAGATAAGATCAATGAATCGATCAGCGAATGTATATATGCCGGGGTGATCTCTGATACCGGCTCTTTCCGTTTTCCTGCTGCCGGGCCTTCTGTTCACCTGCTGGTCGCCGATCTCAAATCAAAAGGTCTCCGGCATTCCAAAGTGCATGAGAACCTGTTTGATAATTTCCTGGAAAATAAACTACGATTTACCGGGCATATCCTCCTTAACAGGATGGAAATATTTTATGAGTATAATACTGCACTGATTGCAATCCCCAAAAGTGATTTGCTGAAATATTACATAAAGACAGGCGACACGGAAGGACTTGTCAATTTCCCGCAATCCATACAGGGAATAAAACTGGTGGGGTTGGTAATAGACCGCGATGAAGAAAGAAAATGGAGTTTCAGAAGCAAAGGGGATTTCGATACCAATGCTTTTGCCCGTAAATATTTCGAAGGAGGTGGTCATTTTAATGCATCCGGCGGACGTAGCAGCGATTCGCTTGATGTAACTGTTCAAAAATTCAAACAGGCTATAAAAGAAAATAAATCACAATTACAATAATTAATGAACATGAAAAGAGTTCCATATTTATTCTTTGCGGTTGCTATTGTTGCAATTACCGCTTCTTGCCAGAACACAGAATTTAAGAAAACCAAAAGCGGGATGCTTTATAAAATATTTCCTTCCAACAGCAAAGACTCTGTTGCAAAGGCCGGGAATTTTGTAAAACTGCATTATACACAGAAGCTGAATGACTCAGTTATGCAGACTACCTATGGTAAAATGCCTTATTATATTCCTGTGCAACTGGAAGGGCAGGAGTATAACCCTACAGAAATACTGCCAATGCTTAAAAAAGGCGATAGTGCTATTACTGTAGTATTGACCGATACATTGTTTAAGAAGAAACTGATACCTGAAGGAACGCCACCTTTCAAAAAAGGACAGCGCATCACTATCAGCTTTAAAGTGCTCGAAGTATTCAGGGACCAGGAGAAATACCAGGCTGATATGCAGAAAGAGCAGGAGAAAGACATGCCGCGCCAGATGAAGGAAAGAGAAGAGCAAATGGCCAAGATGAAAAAGGAAATGACGGAAGAAAAAGATAAAGCCGAGGCAGAAGCGATAAAGTCTGGTGATGCGGCCAAACAGATCAAGGAAGTAGAAGCTTACCTGGCTGCTAAAAACATTAAAGCGGAAAAAACAGGGAAAGGAACCTTTGTTCGTGTTGATAATCCAGGGAGCGGCCCGGCTGCGGAAAAAGGAAAATATGTCCTGGTAAAATATAAAGGATCAACTCTTCCTACAGACAGCGTTTTCCAGGAGAGCCAGTATGAACTTCGTCTTGGCGATGATGGTGTAGTAAGAGGATGGGAAGAGGGTTTATTATTGTTTAAACTCGGTGGCAAGGGTAAAATATTCATACCAGGGTTTCTTGCTTATGGATCTAATCCTCCGCAAGGATCTGGTTTCAAACCAAATCAACCAATGGCGTTCGAGGTGGAAATACTTAGCATAAGCGATAAGCCGACAAGCCAGCAACCGCAGCAATAAGTATAAACACAGATAAGAATATTGTAGTCAGAAAAATTAACAGATGCTGGTTAATTGAAATGATGGCTAATTGAAAATAAAGTTGCACCTTTACACCGTCCCGTTCTTACCGGGGCGGTTTTTTTTATTGAAAATGACCTGCGCAGTGTGGCCCCGTTTTTAGTCCAACAATCCATTTTCAGTTACCCCATTGAATGAACACCTTACCCTCCCGTACTTTTTTCCTGGTTATAAAGATCCAATGCTCTTGAAGAAGTGCTGAAACATGCATTAAAGGCCTGAAAAAGTCTTAGTGAAAAACAAGTAGAACTGCCTCAAAGATCGTTGTTGAATACATAAAAGCTATGCTGGTTGTGTACTGCAATGAATACGATATATACTCTTTACCAACCGGTAAGTGTATACATTGATCTGGAGGCAGTTTTTATTTTTTGTATGCGCTAATAAGTTTTATCGTTTCCATTGCTTCTTTTACATCGTGCACCCGCAATATAGATGCGCCATTCAGTAAGGCGATTGTATTTAATACGGTAGTACCATTCAGTGATTCCTCTGCTGTTATTCCAAGCGTTTTCCAGATAGTTCCCTTGCGTGATATGCCTGCGAGAACAGGGCAACCGGTTATTGTAAACAACCCCAGGTTTTTTAATAATTCGAAATTGTGTGCAATCGTTTTACCGAACCCAAAGCCGGGATCAATGATTATATCAACGACGCCCGCCTGGTGCAGCATGTCGATTTTTTTTATAAAAAAATCAAGTACTTCTTTTGTTACATCGGTATACCGCGGATCCAACTGCATAGATCGCGGCGTTCCCTGCATATGCGTGAGAATATAGGGCACCTGTAATGATGCCACCGTTTCGATCATTGCCGGGTCCATACTTCCTGCACTGATATCATTGATGATGCATGCGCCTGCGGCCACGGCTTCCTGCGCTACTTTCGCATAATAGGTATCTATAGAAATAAATGATTCCGGGAAAAGCGCGACGATCTTTTTTATACCGGGAATGACCCTGCTCAGCTCCTCAACAGCGGTAATAGCCTCGCTACCGGGCCGGGTACTTTGCCCGCCAATATCCAGTATATCCGCCCCCTCTTGCAGCAGTTTTTCCGCCTGTCGTACCATATCATCCACCGCCAGGTGACGGGAGCCTGTGTAGAACGAATCAGGCGTAGCGTTAATTATGCCCATTACGAGTGGCCGGTCGGCTACCAAAAGCCGTTGTTTGCAATTGAGCGTGTACATTAATCTTGTTTCGTTATTTTTGAAGTTAAAGATAGAACGGAAGACCCAGTGAACGGGTGATTATCATAAGAATTTTAAGAACAGCATGGCAGATACAAACATCCAGTACGACAAGGTTATATTTTCCTGCAAACAGGTTTTTATTAAGAAAGCAAAAGATTATGGGACCGCCTGGCGCGTATTACGTACCATATCCATTGTAGACCAGATCTATATTAAAGCGCAACGCGTCCGGACGATACAGGAAAAAAAACAACAGCGGATCGCGGATGATATAGCGGCGGAATTCATGGGGATCATTAACTATGCTGTCATAGGTCTGATACAGCTGGAATTGCCAGGAGGTTCGCCAGAAGAAATGGATATCAGTGAGGTTGACCGTTTGTATGATAAGTATGTAGCAACGGCCAAACAACTGATGATGGATAAAAATCATGATTATGGAGAAGCATGGCGTGCTATGAGCCAGGAAAGTTTTGTGGATCTTATATTGATGAAATTGCAACGCATCCGCCAGATACTGGCTAATGAAGGAAAAACGCTGATCAGTGAAGGGATCGATGCCAATTATAATGATATAGTTAATTACGCTGTTTTTGCACTCATATTAATGCCTGCTGAAAAATAAAGCAAACGCGATTAAATACAAACAATGAAATTATTGATCAATATTGCCAGGGTTATAGTAGGATTGCTGTTTATATTTTCGGGTCTTATAAAGGCGAATGACCCACTTGGGCTGAGCTATAAAATGCAGGAGTTCTTCGAACTCTGGCACATGACGCAATTCAACGATCATACACTCTGGCTCTCGGTGGTAATGATCGCATTCGAGATCATTGCAGGTGCTGCGCTGTTGCTGGGCTGGAGAATGAAACTGTTCAGCTGGTTACTGTTATTACTGATCATATTCTTTACATTCCTTACCGGCTATGCTTACCTGTCCGGCAAATTTAAAAATTGTGGTTGTTTTGGTGATTGTATTCCTATCACCCCGCTGACCTCCTTCGGCAAGGATATATTACTGACTGTGCTCATCCTTTTCCTTTTTGCATATCGTCAAAAGATCAGGCCATTATTTCCCTCAAAAATTACGTTGCTGGCAATGGTGGCAGTCACGATATTCAGCTTCGGCGTGCAATGGTACACGCTCAACTGCCTGCCTGTATTTGATTGCCTGCCCTATAAAAAAGGAAATAACATACCGGAAAAAATGAAGATCCCTGCAGGGGCTTTATCCGATAGCTTTGCTATCCGGTTTGTTTATGAAAAAGAAGGGAAGCAATACGAGTTTGCTCCGGCAGAACTACCTGCTGACCTGGATGCATACACTTATGTAAGCCGTACAGACAAACTCGTACGCAAAGGCAATGCAGAAGCGCCAATCAAAGGATTTTCTTTATCAGGGATCACGAATGAGGATTCTACCGCCATCGTTCTTTCCGATCCATATGCTGTTCTGCTTTTTACAGAGGATTTCTCAACACCCATGGAAAAATGGCAGAAAGGATTTGAAACGGTATATGCCGAAGCAAAAAGAAAAAACATTCCTGTGTATGCCGTTACGAACCGTATGGATGAAGCAGTTGTCAATTTTGCCAAAACGGGTTTTGCGGGAATACCTCTTTTTAAATGTGATTATACAACCATACGCACTGCTGCAAGAACAAATCCCTGTATTTATTTATTGGAGAAAGGAACGATCGTCAATAAATGGAGTTACCGGAAAATGGATAAGGTGATCAATGAGATAAAGTCATTGGTAGCAATCCCTTTGCCACAGCCCTTACCAGTTGCGGGTGATAGCCTTCCCGAACCGTTGAATACACCTAAAATAAAATAGTGATCCGGGTAATAACTAAAAAAGTATTTTATGGACTGCTCGTATTGATCGGGGTAGTAGTGCTGGTATTTTTTTTATTCCAGGGTTTTGGTGACCCATCGAGGCTGGTAATGGGCCAGTCTGGCGATTCTACAACGCAAGCCAATATTCGTAAACAATTATATCTTGATCAGCCTAAATGGAAACAATTCTTATTTTATCTGAATGATGTGTCCCCGGTTGCCATCCATTCAAAGGAAGAAATTAAGGCAAAAAAGCTAAAAGGACTTTTTATAGGCGGAGATACAAAGTTTGGATTCAAGCTTCCCTATCTGCGTACTTCGTATCAAAGTAAAAGAGATGTATGGTCTATATTAATGCAGGCATTGCCAGGTACACTTATACTTGCAGTCGCGGCAATGTTCATTGCCGTGCTGATAGGCATCCCTCTTGGTATTATGGCCGCCGTTAAACAAAATACCTGGATGGATACCTCTGCCATCTTTTCCAGTATCATAGGTATATCGGCCCCTTCTTTTTTCATGGGTATCATCATCGCGTATCTTTTTGGGTTTGTGCTGACCGACTGGACCGGTTTACATATCTCCGGAAGCTGGCTGGAGATCGATGATGTGACGGGTGCAAAAAGACTGACCATGCAAAACCTTCTTCTTCCCGCGATCACACTGGGTATACGGCCACTGGCGATCATTACACAATTAACACGCAGTGCTATGCTGGATGTGCTTGACCAGGATTATATCCGCACCGCTTACGCAAAAGGTTTAAGTAAAAGAAGGGTGATCTGGAAACATGGATTAAGAAATGCGCTGAACCCTGTGATCACGGCCATTACCGGTTGGTTCGCAGAATTACTGGCAGGCGCATTTTTCGTAGAGTATATTTTTGGCTGGCAGGGTATCGGCAAGGTGACCGTAGACGCATTGGAAAAACTGGACTACCCGGTCGTAATGGGATCAGTGCTTGTTTCCGCCGCTTTTTTTGTGGTGATCAATATCCTGGCTGATGTTTTATATGGCATAGTAGATCCGCGGGTGAAAATGAATTAAGAAGTGTGAAGGATTAGTTTCGGTCAGGCCGGAGCGGTAGTCCTGGCAAGATGGCACTGATTTTCGAACAGGTAAAATGATTCTTTGAATCTATCAAACTTCAACTGATTAATGCATAAAAATGTAGCTAACTCATTAACGGTACCACCACTTTTCAGAAAGATCATTTTTTCTTTTCTCCTTATTGTGCTGTTTGTCTGTAAAGGTATTTCACAAAATGAACAGCAGCTTGATTCGATCGAAGCCAGGTTTGCTGCCACCGCGCCCAACTTTAACCATACACAGCTTTACCTGCATATAGACAAGTCTATATATGTCAAAAATGAACAGGTATGGTTTACCGGATATCTTCTTAGTTCATCGATTCCTATAGACAGCCAGCACACGATGTATGTTTTTTTAAGCAACCGCCTCAATAATAAGATAGTTGCCGCTGAAAAATTTGTGATGAGTAATGGTGTTGCCGCCGGCAATATTTTTATTCCCGACTCTGTTCCAACCGGTGACTATAACCTGCTGGCATACACCAACAGCTTTTCAACGGAATATTCGCCACAACCTTTTCAGCAGCAGGTAAATATTCGTGAAGCCAAAGGAGATCCATTCATCATTAATTTTGAAAAGGGGAGTACTGCTGATATGAAAGGGGATTCCCTGTTCCTTGTGTGCAGGATCACCAACCAGGAAGCCTTGTATGCCAAAGATGCCCGGGCTAATTATAAAATACTGGCTGATGATAAGGTAATATTATCCGGTAAAAGTATCATTAACCAGTATGGAGAACTGCCTGTCAGATTTGCTGTTCCAGCAACAGCGCGCAAGTTTGAACTCATTACAGAGATCACCAAGGATAAAAAATATCTGATCAAAAAAATGCCCATCCCGTTCATTAGAGAAAGGGTCTATTTTAACTGGTATCCCGAAGGCGGCGATCTTATCAGTGGGATCAAAACCAAAATGGCTTTTGAATCAACCCAGCCATCAGGACTTCCTGCTGTTGTAAGCGGAATGCTTATGGAAAACGGGCGCGCGCTGGCAAAAATACAATCAAATCCAGCCGGCCTTGGGGTCGTTGAATTTATTCCTAACCCGGATAGTGAATACAAGGTAAAAATAAATGAGAAGGATAATGTTTTCATCCAGTTGAATTTTCCCAAAATCAATAAGACAGGTTATACCATGCGGGTAGATAATGGTGTAATAAAAGATACGATAGTATTAAAGATAGCCTCATCAGGCACTAAGAATAAAATAGCCGTATTGGTCCATGATTATCAGCAGATCTTTCAATTCACGGAGATCAATTTTGAAAATAAAGGAGTGATTGTAAAAGTGCCTGCAGACATTTTGCCTCGGGGACTTGCGACCATCACCTTGCTCGATTCTACCGGCAGGCCATGTGCGGAAAGAACAGTGTTCAATGGGTATAAAAAAATACCTGTGTTACAGCTAACAACAGATTCCACGCAGTACCATACCCGTTCCAAAGTAACGTTGAAGCTTAAAGCCCTGGATGAGTCGGGTAATCCTTTACAAACAAGCTTTTCTCTCGCAAATGTGTTGAGCAGGCGTCTAGACACATTGAATTACCAGGATCTTGTTCCTTATGCGCTTTTCAAAAACTATGTTGAGCAGGGATTGATTCCCAAACCATCCATGTACAGGCTTGGAAATACAGAACAGGTTGAAATGTTCCTGCTTACCCGATGCTGGACAAGATATCGTCAACCCCGGCCTGATACATTATTACTATCAACGATCCGGGACATCCCATTAGTCGTTTCAGGAAAAGTTATTCCTAAAAAAAAGAAATTCAGACTGCCGCAGGAGATTACCGTGTTGAATGAAAAACAAATGAATTTTATTGTTACCGATACCAATGGTCATTTTAAATTGCCTCCCGCATTCTCAGAACAGGTACCAGAAAAAAAAATCCAGTTGATCATCAATGATAAACACAGGCAGGACTATACAATAGAAATGGATCAGAGTGACACTATTGTTTCCAAAGCCCTGGCAGCACGGTATTACCCCGAACCGGTATTTACCAATGCCACGCTTCCGGAAGAAGAAAAGACCATACTTCTGGCAGTCAAAACACTCACTGCAGCGGTTGTTAAAACGAAGACGGCAAATCTTGGATGGAATGCGGTCTATTTGAGTAAGTACTGTCATGATTATGTGTGCATGAATAATATCCTTAATTGTCGTAATCACCCAACGGGCGGTACAGGAGCAGTTAATGGTGCCAGCTATATTGTTAATGGTGTACTGCGCCAGTATAAATGTGAAGGAGTACAGGAAGAAGACGCGACATTGTTGTTTAAAGTAAAAGGCAGGTACTATACCAAGGATTTTTATATCGCGGATTATGTAAAATTTAATCCATCTGATCCCGAACTGCTAACCACTGTATATTGGAACCCACAGGTAATAACAAATAAGGAAGGAGAAGCGACCATTACTTTTTATACCAACGATCTTCCCGGTATATTTACATGCATAGCGGAAGGGGTTACAGCCGATGGCGTTATCAGTGGAAAAGGCATGATTAAAGTAGTGAGGTAAAGTAAAGTAGAAGAACCTGCAAAATTATTGAATGATCACTTCATTCACTACCCGTTGATTAAGGGCTTCATTTACGCGGTTCCTTATTTTTTCACGCTGGTATTTAAGTTCATGCTTTAGCGGAGCCACCGAAGTAGTGATGATCAACTTGTCGCCGATGATCTGTAATTTATCAGTATACCGGGCAATTGTCTTACCCATGATTTGTTCCCATACATCCTCTATCTGCAATGCCTGTATATCGCCTTTAAGACGGCTTTTGTTAAGAAAATGCTGGATTGCTTCACCAATAGAAAATTCACTCATAAAAAAAGTTCCTGGTTCCAGGTTTATCGTATTGAGTTCAGGGTTCAAAGTTACCGGGTTCGCCGATCAAATCGAATTAAAAATTAAAAAGGCAAAATTCAAAAACAGACCCCGATTTCAGGAGTGAATTTTTGAATTTTTAATTTTGAATTAGCTACTCAGGGTTATTATCGAATGAGGAATCCCCGCGCCAGCCAAATGCTGTTTCAGGCGTTCTTCATTTGTATCGGTGATAAATACCTGTCCATTATTTTCAACACATACTTTGTTGAGCAGGTTGGAAATACGTTCTTCGTCCAGTTTCTCAAATATATCGTCGAGCAAAAGAAGGGGTGCAAATTTTTTCTCCTGGCGGAGTACTTCCATCTCAGCAAGTTTTAATGCAAACAGCAGGCTTTTCCGCTGACCCTGTGAAGCCGTATTACGGAAAAGCTGGCCGCCGAAATTTATTTCCAGCTCATCCTTATGTATGCCAGCTGTAGTTCGCTGGGCATACATATCTTTTTGCCGGGTTGATTTTTGCAATTCTTCAAATGATTGTTGCAACAGATCGCTTTCATAAAGCAAACTGATATTTTCCTGTTTTTGTGCTATATCCTCATACAGGTGTTTGACGGCAGGAAGAAAGGAAACCAGGAAGTCCTTTCTTTTTTCAAAAATATAATTACCGGGTTTTAACAGTTGTGCATCCAGCACATCGAGTAAGGATAGGTTTTCGGCTGAGCGAGGCATCTTTGCAGGCCTGTTACCTGAATCTGCAAATGAGCGGAGCAACGAGTTGCGTTGCTGTAATATTTTTGTATAGATAATAAGCTGTTGCAGGTATTCACTATCCAGTTGGGAGAGGAGCGCATCCAGGAATTTCCTGCGCTCTTCACTGCCCCCTGTTATCAATACGGCATCATCCGGCGCAATGACTACGCAGGGATACCGGCCAATATGTTTGGAGAATTTATCATACGGCTGATCGTTGATGAGGAATTCTTTTTTTCCTGTTTCCCGGAGAATACAAACAGCTTTCTCCGGATTATTCTGCAGGATGAAGTTTCCTTCAATGCGAAAACCGCTTTTTCCTTCCTTCACATTATTGCTGTCTGACCGGGAGAAATAACTTTTAGTGAAACACAGGTAATGAATGGCATCCAGCAGGTTGGTTTTTCCGACCCCATTGTTCCCACAAATGCCAATGATCCGTTCCTTTAGCTCAAAGGAGCGATTGGTGTAGTTTTTAAACTGTAACAGAGATATGGCCCGGAGTGTAAGCATTTTACGCAAGATAAGCGGAAACCCGGAGTGTCGGGATAGCAGGGCCCGGCAGCTGAACAGCTGAAATCAGCGGCCAAGCCGGGTTATTTCAGGATTTCCAGGACAATCCGCTGCTTTACAGGCTATTTTCCGATGATATTCATTTCTTTATCTTCTAAAATGGAGCATGCGATTTTGTTTTGTTTCCCTTATTTTTGCACCTCAAATTTTAGTAAGTGGCTGCTAAATTTTCTAAAGAAACATACCTGTACTGGTACGAATTGATGCAACTCATTCGCCAGTTCGAATTAATGGCTGAAGAGAAATACAAAATGGAAGGTAAGATCCGTGGTTTTTTTCATGCCTATATAGGGCAGGAAGCGATCGCCGCCGGTTGTATGACAGCCACCAAACCAGAGGACATTTACATTACGGCATACCGTGATCACGGCCTGGCAATAGCCAAGGGTGTATCGGTAGATAGCTGTATGGCCGAATTATATGGCAAAGCTACAGGCTGCGCCAAAGGTAAAGGCGGTAGTATGCACTTCTTCGGTAAGAAAGAGAACTTTTACGGAGGTCACGGTATAGTAGGAGCCCAGATAGGAACAGGGGCTGGCCTGGCTTTCGCGGAAAAATACCGCGGCACAGACCATGTGGTACTTTGCTATTTTGGAGATGGCGCTGCCCGCCAGGGTATTTTACATGAGACCTTTAACCTGGCAATGCTCTGGAAACTGCCGGTTGTTTTTATTTGTGAGAATAACAACTATGCAATGGGTACCTCGGTTGAACGTACATCCAATGTAGTAGATATTTATAAGCTGGCTGACGGGTATGAGATGCCTGCCGATGTGATCGATGGCATGGCTCCGGAAGCTGTACATGAAGGCGTGGCCCGCGCGGTGAAAAGAGCAAGAGAAGCTGGGGGCCCTACTTTGCTGGAGATTAAAACATATCGTTACAAAGGTCACTCGATCAGCGATCCGCAGAAATACCGTACCAAAGAAGAAGTAGACGAATACAAAGGAAAAGATCCGATCGTAACAGTGAAGAACACGATTCTTGAGAACAAATTCGCAACCGAAGAAGAGTTGGCAGCAATCGATAAAAGAGTAGATGATATTGTAGTACAGTCTGTGAAATTTGCAGAAGAAAGCCCATGGCCTGATGATGATGAAGTGCTGAAAGATGTTTATGTAGATAAGAACTATCCATTTATTACAGATTAGAAAAGGAGTAGCCGATAAGGCTCCGCTGTAATAAGCGATACCACCAATAAAAAACAATAAAACAAGTAAGATAAAATGGCAGACAAGAACACAGTGCCGGTTGCCGGGGATAGCGAAGTAGTGATTGCTAAGGCAAAAGATTTCTGGACACGCAACGGTAAGATCATCTCTGGTCTTTTAGTTGTTGTTGTACTTGGAATAGGCGGTTATTTTGGGTATAAATATTTTATTCAAAAACCGAATGAAGAAAAATCAGCAAATGATATGTTCAAAGCTGAATCATACTATCGCATGGATTCAGTAAGATTGGCATTGAACGGGGATGGTCAAAGCCCGGGATTTCTGAAGATCATTGATAAGTATGGTGGCACGGCTGCAGCCAACCTCGCGTCTTTTTATGCAGGAAGTTGTTACCTGAAAATTGATGACAACCAGAATGCGGTTAAATACCTCAAAAAATTCAGCACCGATTCAAAACAGGTACAGGCAAGAGCCTATAAATTATTAGGAGATGCGTATGCCGACCTGGGCAATAGTAAAGAAGCATTTGATTATTATAAAAAAGCAGCTCATCATTTCGAAGCGGATGAAGCTGCATCTGCGGAAGCCCTGTTCCTGGCGGCTTACCTCGCAGACCGTGTATTAAAAGATCAAAAAGCGGCTATAGACCTGTATAAAGAATTAAAAGAAAAATATCCATCTTCTCAGCAAGGGTTCCAGGCGGATAATTACCTGGCTCAATTGGGTGTTTACAATGTAAACTAATTATGGCTGAAGTAAGCAATAGTAAACTTTTACATATAGATGCAGGCATTCTGAATATACAGGATGCCTGTATTGTTTTGGTGAAAACAGAATGGAATGCGGCCATCGTGGATGAGCTTGAAAGAGGTTGTATCAGGGAATTGGAAAAACACAAGGTTGGCAACCTGGTGACGATAACTGTACCTGGTGCTTTTGAGATACCGTTTGCGATAAAAAGCTATCACCAAAGCACTGATAATTTTGATGCGGCAAGTAAGGGCAAAAAACCGAGCGCATTTATTGCCCTCGGTGCGGTAGTGCGCGGAGACACACCACATTTTGACTATGTATGCAAAGCCGTTACGGATGGCATCGTCCAGTTAAATCTCAGTTTGCCTGCACCTGTTATTTTCGGGGTGTTGACAGTAGACAACGAACAACAGGCCATGGAGCGTATAGGCGGTAAACATGGACATAAAGGAGAGGAAGCTGCAATCACTGCGTTAAAGATGATCAGCCTGGTTAGCAGTTTTAAGAAAATTAAATAAATCGCATAGTTCGGGTGCTGGGTTCATAATTCGGAAGGCTTTACTCCCGGACTTTGGATAGTGAATTTTGAAAGACAATGAACGTACAGATATTCATACCTTGTTTTGTAGACCAGCTATTTCCTGATACAGCATTTAACATGATCAAGGTATTGGAAAAAGCCGGGTGTACCGTTTCTTATAATACTGCGCAAACCTGCTGCGGCCAACCTGCTTTTAATGCAGGCTTCTGGGATGAATCAAAAGCGGTATGCAGTAAATTCCTGAAAGATTTTAGTGGCACGGATTATATCATTGCCCCAAGTGCCAGTTGTACCGGCTTTGTCCGCAATTATTATAGTAAATTATTTGAGAACTCCTCCCTGCATCACGAGGTGGCGGATATTGGCAAACGGTTATACGAACTTTCAGAATTTCTGATCGATGTGTTGAAGATCGAAGATTTTGGTGCCTCGTTAGAAGGAAAAGCAACTTACCATGATAGTTGTGCCGGATTACGGGAGTGTAAAATAAAAGAGGAGCCGCGAAAATTATTATCACATGTCAAGGGACTTGAGATTACCGAAATGAATGATGTGGAAACCTGTTGTGGTTTTGGTGGCACGTTTGCAGTAAAGTTTGAATCCATCTCTATTGCGATGGGTGAGCAGAAAGTGGAAAACGCATTAGCCACGGGTGCCAAATATCTTATCTCCACCGATCATTCCTGTCTAATGCATTTACAGGGATATATCAAACACAAAGGGTATCCATTACAGACATTGCACCTGGCAGATGTACTGGCGAATGGATGGTAAGTGATAAATTCAAAAGTCAAAATTAAAAATTCAAAAATACACTCCTAAAATCAGGGATTGTTTTTGAATTTTTAATTTTGAATCTCCACCGATCATTCCTGCTTCATGCATTTACAGGGATATATCAAACAAAGGATATCCATTGCAGACAATGTACCTGCAGATGTACTGGCAAATGGATGGTAAGTGATAAATTCAAAAGTCAAAATGCAAAATTCAAAAATACACTCCTAAAATCAGGGATTGTTTTTGAATTTTTAATTTTGAATCTCCACCGATCATTCCTGCTTCATGCATTTACAGGGATATATCAAACAAAGGATATCCATTGCAGACAATGTACCTGCAGATGTACTGGCAAATGGATGGTAAGTGATAAATTCAAAAGTCAAAATGCAAAATTCAAAAATACACTCCTAAAATCAGGGATTGTTTTTGAATTTTTAATTTTG
>CAZGSG010000076.1:0-21689 GCA_964528095.1 uncultured Terrimonas sp. | reverse complement strand
GCCTGTAACTGATCAGCGGATATATGAAGCATTTGAAACCGCTGTGCTTGATGCACTGGGCAAATTGTGGCATGTACCTGTTCACCAGTTATTGGGAGGCGCTTATCGCGATGAAGTAGCATGTTTTGGCTGGACAGGCCGGCGCACTCCTGAAGATGCGGCGCAGAAAGCATATGAAGCGATGCAAAAAGGACATAAGGCTTTTAAGTTTAAATGCTCTGATGAAGACCCTGTCCGTTTGTGGACAGAAGCCATCAAAAATAAATGTGGAAACGGAATTAAAATATTGCTGGACCCTAATCAGCGCTGGAATGATGTGGAAACCACTATGCGATTAATGGAGGGAGTAGAAAGCGATATCATGCTGGGGCTGGAAGATCCGATACTGCATGCAGATGTAGAGGGATTTAAATACCTGAAAGAAAAACTCGGAGTACCATTGTACAGGCATATCTCTTTGCCCTATACGCAAGACATCCGTGATATCATTGCGTTTGTAAGAAGTGATGCGTCTCATGGGTACAACTTCAATGGGTCTGCATATAATTCTCTGCTGCTTGCAGAGATAGCCAATCTGGAAGGAAAACATTGCTGGCGTGGTTCTGAAGTTGATCTTGGTATACTGGAAGCCATGGGAGTTCATATTGCAGCGGCTTCTGTTAATTGCACATTGCCCGCTGATATTTTCGGAGAGCTGGTCAGAGAAGATGATCTTATTGAAGAGCCGCTTATTTTCAAAAAAGGTTCGGTGCAGGTACCACAGGGAGACGGGCTAGGCGTAAGTCTTGATAAAAATGCTCTTTCAAAATTCAGTACCGGGCGCGTAAGGGAGGAGGCAGTATGAAAAAAACGATCCTTTCCTGGTCATTACTTATCTTATGTAATTTGATGTGGGCGTTGCAGTTTACCTGCATTAAACTAACGCAGGACCAGGTGGGACCTTATTTTACCGTTTGGGGCCCGATGCTCTTAGCTACATTATTACTGGCGCCTTTTGCCCTGCGTGATTTCAGAAAAAGTGGTAAGCGCCTGAAAGATATTAGCGTATTCATTCAGCTGGCTTTGCTGGGAGCTTTTCCTGCGCAAGTGTTAATGACCTGGGGAACGCAATATTCAAAAGCAAGTAATGCCGCTATCTTAACCCTGGCTTTGCCCGTGATAACAGCCGTATTTGCTTTTATTTTACTAAAAGAAAAAATGAACAGGGTGAGATGGCTGAGTTTTCTCATCGCTATCGTGGGGGTTGTACTTTGTTCAACCGGTGATCTGAAGCAAATGAACATGGGCTCTAACTATGCGCTTGGCAATTTGCTGATATTTATTGCGATAATTGGGAACGCCTATTATAACGTAGGAATAAAAAAGATCGCCGAGCGGTATACTGAAATGGAAATGGTATTCTATACCTATGTTGTATTGGTGTTGCTGCTCACGCCATTGGTTTTTTATTATGAGCCGGATATTTTTGGACGTATTACATCCTTTACACAACAGACCTGGACTGGTCTCGCACTGCTGGCCATCTTTCATAATTTCCTGTCAATGATCCTGTTCTTCAAAGCGCTAAAGGCACTTGATGCGATACAGGTCGCATTGTCAAATTACCTGATCACGTTTATGGGTTTGCCCGTTGCGGCGATATGGCTGGGTGAAACCCTCAATACCTGGGCAATAATCGGGGGAGTGCTGGTATTGTTTTCAACACTGATCATTACGATAGTGGATTATAAAATGACACATAAAACAACAACTACAATCAATCAAAAATAACAGATGAAAAATAAGCAAGACCTGCTGGGTGTAGTACCCATTATTCCTACTCCTTTTACAGCAGATGAAGAAATTGACGAAGAGGCATTAAGAAACCTGGTAGAGTTTGCGGTTGGCAACGGACTGTCTGGAGCTTGTCTGCCTGCTTATGCCAGCGAGTTTTACAAATTGACCGACGAAGAAAAATTACAGGTGGTGAAAATCGCCGTGGACCAGGCTGCCGGCCGGATGCAAATTGTAGCGCAGTCCAATCATCCTTCTTTAAGAATAGCCAGCAGGTTGGCTAAAGCTAATGTGGATGCAGGGGCTGTTGTTATTTCACTTTCCGTGCCACGCATTTTTGGATTACCCGAAGAATCGATTAAAGAATATCTCGATGGGTTTTTTAAAGCCATACCGAATACACCTGTATTGGTGCAGGACTTTAACCCTGGAGGTGCGTCCATCAGTGTTGGGCTGATCAAGGAATTGATGAATGAGAATCCCAATTTTAACTACCTCAAACTGGAAGAGCCACTTTGTGCACCAAAATTTGCAGAGATCATCAAAGCTACCGATGGAAAGATTGGCCTTATGGAAGGGTGGGGCGGTTTATACATGCTCGAATTAGTACCATTAGGTATAAAAGGGGTAATGCCCGGGCTGGCTGTATCGGATATACTACAGAAGATATTTGATCTGCGTAAAAATAATGAGAATGAGCGCGCTTTTGAACTATTTGAAAAAGTGATGCCGCAAATATTCTTCTCTCTGCAGAATATGGAATTGTTTCATTATGCGGAAAAGGAATTGCTTATTGCCAGGGGCGTGATAAAAAGCAGCAAGGTGCGGTCTGCCTCCTATATACCAGATGCAGGCACCATATCATTTATAAAAGAGCTCAATGGAAGAGTGTTGGGACTGCTGGATAGTTTAGAAAAATAATTTAAGTAGTTGAAAATATATGTTTAGTTCCTCAAAAGACGAATTGTTATTCAATCAGCTAAAGTCTGAATTATATGTCGCCGTTGTTTGTGATATCCTGGATGAGCTGGGGTACAGGAACCAGGCCATGCATCACCGGTTAAGACCGTTGCTGACAGACAGTAAGAATTGCGGTTTCGTGGGACGAGCAAGAACATTTCGCTGGATGGATACAGATCATGTGGAAGACAACCCATATGGATTGGAAATACAAGCAATGGATTCACTGAGAACGGGTGATGTGATCATTCATTCTACTGATTATGGCGGCACCAATGCTCCATGGGGTGAGTTAATGTCTACGGTAGCAAAAAGGAACGGTGCCGTTGGTTGTGTATGTGATAGCCAGATAAGAGATTGTGTGAGGATCATGGAAATGAATTTCCCTGTGTATTATACAGGCATACGTCCGCTGGATTCCAAGGGAAGGGCTGTTGTAGCTGCTTATGATGTGCCGGTGAGATGTGGCGAAGTACTGGTGTATCCCGGAGATATTATTTATGCGGATTTTGATGGCATCGTTGTCATTCCGCAAAAAGCAGAAGCTGATGTTTTTGAAAAAGCAAAGGAGAAGGCCAGTAATGAAAATCATTCCCGGAAGGAACTGCTGGAAGGTAAATCACTCCGTGAGGTATACGATAAGTACAAATCACTTTAATAAACTTTACTATGAATTTGGAAGATCAGAACAATGACTCGAAATCACCCGGTTTGAATGGCGTGCAGGAAATATTAGCAGCTTTCGATAAAGAAATGAGTGAAAACCAGCAATCGCAATATGCCAATCGCTTTAAAGGTCAGGTAGCTGTAGTTACCGGCGCAGCATCGGGATTAGGTTTTGCAATAGCGCAACGATTATTACAGGAAGGCGCTTCTGTCGCTTTGCTGGATATCAATAGGGAAGGGCTGGAAGCCGGGTATGAAGAATATAAAGAGTTCAGCAGGATTTTCCCTATGGATATTACCAAACAGGAACTGATCGAGGAAGCTATCAGGAATATTATTGCAGAATTCGGCAGAATTGACATACTTGTAAACTGCGCGGGTGTGACCGGCGAAACCAATGTGTTGAGCCATAACGTGGACAGCAAGGATATACACAAGGTGTTTGAAGTAAACTTTATGAGTAGTTTTCATCTTACCAAGGCCGTGCTGCCTCATATGCTCGAACATAATTATGGTCGCGTGCTGCATATTGCTTCCATTGCCGGTAAAGAAGGCAATGCCGGTATGCTGGCTTACTCCTCATCAAAAGCGGCTGTGATCGGGATGACGAAAGTGCAGGGTAAAGAATATGCAGACACAGGAATAACTGTTAACGCATTGGCGCCAGCCGTAATACGGACCCCATTGGTAGACGCGTTACCAGAAAAACAAATCAAGTATATGACAGACAAGATCCCGATGAAAAGATGCGGTACGCTGGAAGAGGCCGCCAACCTGGTAGCTTTTATTGTATCAAAGGAAAATAGCTTTACTACAGGCTTCACATTTGATTTGTCAGGAGGACGTGCTACCTATTAATTCCAGGAAACAAACAGTCATGAAAATTATTTACTACAGGGAAGGGGATACATTTTTGCCAGGTATTTTAACTACAAAAGGAATTGTGGCGGTATCGGATTACCCGGCTTACTTTGGCAACATACAACGATGGGACAAACCATTAACGATTGACGCCTTCAGGAAATTAAAAACAGATTTTACCAGGATCGACGATTCTGCAATCAGCTATTTAAGAGAGGAAGAACTGGAAATAGGGCCTTGTGTACCATTTCCTCAAAAGATCATCTGTATCGGTCTTAACTATAAAAAACATGCGGAAGAGAGTAATATGCCCGTACCCGAAACGCCCGTTGTTTTTTCAAAATTTGCCAATACCCTGGTGTCTTATGGCAACGCGATACATCTTAATACTCCGGGAGAACAATTTGATTATGAAGTTGAGCTTGGTGTTGTGATTGGCAAGGAGTGCAGAAACGTAGAGAAGCAGGATGCATTGAAGTATGTATTGGGTTATTGCACCGCCAATGATCTTTCCTGCCGGGATCAGCAATTCATGACCTCGCAATGGCTGCTTGGTAAAACACCTGACGACTTTTTACCCCTCGGAAAATACATGCTGACAGCAGATGAACTGGATGATCCGCAGGACCTGCAACTGACTTGCACCATGAACGGAGAATTAAGACAATCATCTACTACTGCAGACATGATTTTTTCTGTAACGGATATCATTTCTTTCCTTTCAAAATATATGACCCTTTCCGCAGGCGATCTGATACTTACCGGTACCCCTTCCGGAGTAATCATGGGCCTGGCGGAAAAACGATGGCTGAAGGATGGGGATATTGTGCGGGTAGAGATTGAGAAGTTGGGGTATACGGAGAATCGGATGATAGGGGAAAGCCGTTAACCTGTTCCTGCTTATCTGTGTTGAGGCCAGTCATTTTTCATTTAATTATTTGTTCCATTCAATAGGGCATCTTCTGGTGTATATATAAATGAACTTAACCAAACCTTCTTAGCGAGGCGACATTTTTCTAAAACTGTATTTACGAGAGTATTTAAGAGAATCTCTTAAGCAAATCTGTTGGCTCCATGGTATCGGGATACCCTTGGATTTGTAAATGGAAACTTATTGTCAAAAATTTGAATACAATAGTTAAATTTGGGGATGGGTCTTGAAAATAAAAAATACAATCTTCCCGCAGGATATTCTTTATTTCAAACAACCCTAAAATCAAATGAGTTTTTAAATAACCCAATAGAATTTATTTCAAAAAGCATGGATGCCTTTTCAGGCACCTATTCAGCAGCGTTGGGAGTAAATAGAAAGCTCATTCTAACGCAGAATCCAGACTTCATTAATCATATCTTAAAAGTTAATCATAGAAACTACGCTAAATCAGAATTGACTTCAAAACGGGCGGTTGAGTTCTTTGGCAAAGGGTTGCTTTTTTCAAACGGAGATTATTGGCTTCGGCAAAGACGATTAATACAACCCGCATTTCACCGGGAGAAACTGCAAGGACTGTATGAGATAATAATCAAATCCATTGATGATTACCTCATTAAATTTCCAGTTGGCGCAAGCGTGGACATTTATCCACTGGCTCACCAGCTTTCTTTTAATATTTTAATAAAATCGCTATTTGACATAAAGCTATCTTCTGAAATAATGGAAGAGCTTAGCCAAATTTTTACGGAACTGCAGGACTTTCTGATCAAAGATATCAACCAGCCATTACGGAGATTTTTTTATCCATTTACGGGCGCAGAGAATATTCAACTTAAAAAAGCAAAAAGACTAAGAGAAATTTTCGGAGGGATAATTAACGAACGACAGGCCAGCGACGAAAGCTATGCCGATCTATTAGATATGCTATTAAAAAGTAAGTATGAAGATACCGGTGAAGCGATGACCAACGAACAGGTTATAGATGAAGTCCTGATCCTGATTTTTGCCGGGCATGAAACCACGGCCAATACCATTTCATGGATGTTGTATTTACTTTCTGCAAATAAACAAACCCTTCAGAAATTGACAACTTCATTTGACGATTGCACGATCGCTGAATGTTTGAATAATGAATACCTTAAAGCGACCATAGATGAAGTCATGCGTTTGTACCCGGCCGCATGGATGACGGAGCGGGTTGCAATAGAAGACGATGCCTTTGAGGGGATCTCATTTCCTAAAAATACCATTATCATTCCTTTCTTTTTTGGCTTACATAGAGACAAAGCCCTTTGGGCGGAGGAACTAAAATTTGAACCCGAACGATTTATTAACGACCCAAAAATTTCTAAATCAAAAAATTACTTTCCATTTGGAGCAGGGCCAAGAATGTGTATCGGCAATAATTTCGCGATGGTTGAAATGTCGTTTTTTATCTTTTTATTTTTAAAGAAATTTAGGATTGAATCAACAGGACAGGTGCCGGAGATGAAGCCATTAATTACGTTGAGACCGGATAAGGTTCTTTTAACTATTCAAAGTATCAGGGACTAAGAGGATAGGTGCCAATTGGGTACCAACACAAAAAATGGATGTTTGCGCTTTAGTCACGGCAATATTTTCTTACTGGCCGAGTCAAATTTAAAGTTTCTCAGGCGGGTTTGGGCGTTGCGGCTCTTCGATAAACGTTCAGACCGACAGCCCAACTCGCCGTCAGATTATAAACAAAATGGATAAAAGCGGTTTTTTCCTGCGTGTATTCCGGCGAGTCGGGCCATCGATGTTTCTGAATGTTGAAAATTCTTAGGGTCCAGACTCGCCTGAGAACAAAGGGCCCAGACTCGCCTGAGAACAAAAGGGGCAAAAAACGGATAAAGCGTTTTTTCCTGCGTGTATGACGGCGAGTCGGGCTATCGAATATTTATGAGTGTTGAAGATTCATAGGGGCCAGACTCGCCTGAGAACAAACCCGGGTCGCAATGGAAGATGGTAGTAGAAAGTAGTCTGGCTCATAAAAATTATTTTTCTTTCAACACTACTACACTGCAAGTGTTATTGTGAAATTCATGTTTGCCCTTTTTAGATTTCCCGAATTCTCCATAACTGAAAAAGCCCACAAAAGGAATACCCCATACCTGCTGCACCCTTTCAATTTCTTCACTCGTCATCATACCAAAAGATAAATAACGGCTGATGCATGAAAATATAATCATGGCATCTGCTTCGTTTTGCTGCTCATTTTTCATATTGGTGCATTCTTGTACTACTGTATCAATCACGTCAAAATCGGGTGGTAATGAAAAACGAACCTTTGAACCCTCCGGCACCGTACCTGCGCAAATGAGTGAACGATCTTCTTTATTTCCAAGCATCGTTGTACGCATCACAGGCGGCGCATTTTCTCTTTGTAATTGCAAGGGATAGTAAGCGCCAAGATTTACCACCATATTTTCACTGATCTCATTGTCAAGGTTCAATCCCAGGTATTTTATTACCAGGTCCAATGCAGGTTTATCATCGATGCTGTAGACAATATTACCACTGCTTTTTGTTATCGTTTTAGTTATACCGATTGGCTTCCAGCCGCAAGTGGCGATCCCTTTGATATCAATCTTATCTTCATTAATAATAATAGCAACAACGCCGGTTGTACTTTGTTTACCATGGGTAAAAACGAATGGTTCTCTCAATGCCAGGTCATCGCCAGCCATACCACCAAACAAGGTTACTTCCGAACCAAAACCTTCTTCAATGCCTTTTACGATCTGTTCACCATCGGTGTGTAGCCAACCCGATGCAATAATGAACGCGGGATTTGAAAAAACGTTTTTGCCTTCAGCACCTAATTGTTTTGATTTTTCAAAAGCGGAACTATCACCTGTTTCAAAAAACAGAACTTTGAAGTCTTCAGGTTTCATATCCAGCAACATAATTACAATACCGCCTTCAGAGATTTTGGGGCTGATAAATTCTCCTGAGGTAGTAGATCCGAAAACCTGAATGGCTTCGTTGTCTAATAGAGTGCAAACAGCTTTGCTATCCTGCTTTACCGACATAAAAACAATGGAGAGTGTTGGTTTATATCCATCAACTAAACATTGTGATAGTGCTGTTTGAATATCAGCGGCGCTGTTTCCTTTAATTGTTTTTGCTATCATGTTATTTGGTTCTTCTTTATTATTCTATCACACCAATTAAAAGAGTTACACCACCTGTGGCGAAGTTGGCGAGGTCGGCAGATGTTGCTGTTCCTTCCGGCGAATGCATGATTGCTTTTAATGCTTCAGGGCTTTTCACCCAAAATTCTGCCATGCGATAATGGGCAGGTGCAACGCCATCGGGTGCGCTGAGAAATTTTGTGTACTCCAATTTGTCAATGCCTCTTATAGTTTCTGCAATTGGCAAATGCGTGTCAGTATAATACGCTTCAAAAGCGTCGGCATCTGTTGGATGGCCGTACAGTACGGTTAGCTTTATCATTGTTTTTAGTAATTAGGTTAATGGTAGAGGTGTTCTCTATTTTTCTTTGAACGCCACCCAACTCACCGTTGTTCCATGAAATTCACTCCGGCCTTCATTGAGTTTACCAAATTCACCCAGCGAGAAAAAACCTATCATGGGTTTGTTCCATGTGGCTGCCAGCCCTTCTATTTCTGTTGAGATCATCGGCCCGAATGAACCCAGCCTGCCCACACAGGAAAAAACGATCAGTGCATCGACATCAGGCATTGTTTTTTCTTTTACTACCCTTGTACTTTCTACTACGGTATCAATCACATCAAAATCGGGAGGTAGCGAAAATCGAAAACTTGTTCCTTCCTTCACTTGTCCTCCTACCATTATTGATTTATCCGTAGTATTCCAAACCAGCAAAGGTCTCATTAAAACACTACCGGATGCTCTTTGAAACTGTAAAGGATAACCCAGGTCCGAAGGAAGCAGTCCGATTGCCGGTTTATCGGGATTTATTATTTCCTGTCCCAGAAATTTTTGAATTACATTCAGTGCTGGTTCATTGTCAATAGAAAAAATCCAGGGCCCCTCACTTTTTGTAATTTTTTTCTCTGTTCCTACAGGCTTCCATCCGGAAATGGCCAACCCGTTTATGGCAATTTTATCCTGGTCAATGATGAGTGCAATGATTCCCCTGGTACACAATTCAGTTTCAGTAAATAAAATTCCCGATAAATCTGCCGGATTTCCGGCTACTCCGCCTATGACGGTAGCTTCATGGCCGGCCGCATCTGTCAATCCATCGATCAGCTCTTCTCCCGACATACTGGTATCGGCAGAAGAGATGATGAACCCGGGATTTTTAAATGCCTGAACGCCTGCCTCGCCAACCTGCCGGGCCGCTTCATATGCAGCGCCGGATTCGTAATTTTTTAATACAATACGAAAATAAGCCGTTGGAATATTCAATAATAATATAACGGTATCATCTGGTTCAATTCCCTGTTCAGTAAATTTTTCTGACGTACTGACTCCGAAAATGGCAGTATTGTTTTTTGCAAATACCGAACGTACAGGTTCTGCATTCTCTATGTGGGTTAAAAGTATGATGGCGAGTGTTGGGCTAAAGCCATCAAGTTGGCTTTCA
Source organism: uncultured Terrimonas sp. (assembly GCA_964528095.1). GTDB lineage: Bacteria > Bacteroidota > Bacteroidia > Chitinophagales > Chitinophagaceae > CAZGSG01. The sequence continues at coordinate 11,895 of CAZGSG010000076.1, read as the reverse complement.
TCTAATGCTGCACGTATTTCAGCCGGAGATTTTCCTTTGATTGATTTTGCTTGCATTATTATTGTCTTTCTTTTAATGCTACCAGGCAGCATGTATTATTATGGTAATCATATTTACCGGTTTTGGATTTTCCATATTCGCCATAGGAAAAAAAGCCCGCCATGGGGGCATCCCAAATTTTTTGTACCTGCTCTATCTCCTCTTTCATTACAACCCCAAACGATAGATACCTGCTCACGCAGGAAAACATGATCAGGGCATCGGCTTGCTGCTGTACTTTTTCCTGGATATTCGTACAATCCGCAACGACTAAGTCAATAGAATCAAAGTCTGGTGGCAACGAAAACTTGATTTTCGCCCCTTGCGGCACTTTTCCCGAACAAATAAGGGATCGGTTTTCACGATTGGCAAACATGGCTGTACGTATGACAGGGTCCACGCCCTCCCGTTCCACCTGCAATGGATAATACCAGGAGCTTAAAAATGTCACGATTTCCTTATCGCCTTCCAGTTTTATCTCAACACCAAGGTAATTCATCAACATATCCAATGCTGGTTTATCATCGATGGTATACACAATATTTCCCTGGCTTTTAGTAACTGTTTTAGTGGTGCCAACAGCTTGCCACCCACAAGTAGCTATCCCTTTTACATCTATTTTATCTTCATCAATAATGAGTGCTGCCAATGCACAGTCGTTACTTTTCCCGTTGGTAAAAACAAATGTTGCTTCCAATGCCAGATCGTCTGCTGCCTTGCCTCCAAATACAGTTACTTCCTTTTCTGCAGAGGAGGAAGATTTTTCGAAAGCCTGGAGGATGCCTTCAACAAATGGTTCGCCATCTAAGGACACGCCACTGTTAACTATAATAAACGCAGGGTTAGTAAAGGTTTCTTTCCCGGTTATGCCCAGTTTGATTGCGTCATCAAATGCGGTGTTCTGGCTTGTTTCCAGCAATTCAATTCTAAAATAGGCCGGATGCATGTCGAGTAACATCATGACAATGCTGCCCGCTTCCATTTCGCCATCAATAAATTCGCCTGCAGTGGTGGCACCAAATACCTGGATGCTTTTTTCGTCAAGTACTTTGGAGACAACGTCTATATCCTGTTTAACAGACAGGAATACGATGGCTAAAGTCGGCTTGAACCCGTCAGCCATGCTTTCAGTTAGTGCAGAACTGATTTCCTCTGTTGATTTTCCTTTGATTGATTTTGCTTTCATACTTTTTTATTTCAAAGCTGGAGTCATTAGCGGCATTCATTCCTGCTTCTTTGTTTTCCAGGTGCCCGAGGAAAATAAACATCCCTGCGACAAGCAACAAGGAGAACAATGTAGGCCGTTTGCATGGTATTGTTTTGGTGGTTGAATGGTTACCGGGTAGGAATAAGGACAATTCAGGGATAGTGGAGTAATGAAGTTCCGCATAATAACCTCAGCCTGTTAGGAGTAACGTAGCGATCAAGGGGACAGTTTGTGCTTTGATCAGGACAAATTTTGCAGTAACAGGATAAATTCGTCATAGTGCGGCCAGCTATAATATATTTGGGTGCCGAGATTGGGCGATGCAGATCGGTGGTATTTTTAGACAGATGCGCCGCCACCAACTTCTTGTTACCGCCATTTTTTTCACTTATCCTGGTAAGCTTCTGGAAAGACTTAATGAGAAAAACAAGGCATTCTTCATTCAATCGATTCTACTGAAAGGTCAAAACCGGGAGATAGGAGATTCGAACCCGATTTTTCAAGTAATCTTTGAACGGTCAACTACAAACGAAACGAAGTGTGAAATGAATTCAGGTATCAGATGATTTCTCAAGATAATGTCCAATCTTGAATTATTGGTTGCTAAATAAAGATCTGATTCGAATTAGTAAAAGATCAGCTTATGATATCTAACTGATTTCTCTACTACAAAGAGATTATTGAGGTTAAAACCAAGCAGTTAAAGGCAAGAACGGGACAAATGCTAATATGTAATAATAGAATAAATGAAGTTTTTAGCGTTTGTACTTTAAAGGCACGAGCTAATGTGAGCTGAAGCTCAGTACTGGCAATGGTCTCGGGGAAAAAAAGTGAAAGAAAATGATGTTGACTTTTCTTTCATGAAGTTGCCAAGTAGGAGATTTTTCGAATCACTTTATTCCTGACTTGCAGCTTTGGGCGATTTTAACGTTAACGTATATTAGTCGCCGCGCGATATTGCCGATACACTGTTAGCGGCTCGACTTTCTTATTCTCTAATTTGATGTCATTTTTATTGTTTGCAGCCATCTTTCAACTAAATTTTCCCAGTCAGCTATTGGAAGCTTATTCCAATCTGGATTGTCAAGCGCTGTTCTGTCTAAACCAAATGCATGTCCACCCTCCGCATAAATGTGATATTCAGTCGGCACGCCCGCTTTTTTTAGAGCGATATAAAGAATTAATGAATTTTGTATAGGATCAATCGGGTCGTTTCCTGCTTGTAATATGAACATCGGTGGTGTATTGCTATCAACGGGGAGTGTTTTATTTAATTCATATGGCTTGTCTGTGTGGAATGTCATGTGTCCTGGGAACATTACAATCCCAAAATTTGGCCGGCAACTTATTGTGTCTATCGGGTCTAGAACTGAATAACCCCGCTTTTTATAGTTTGTCCCAACGTCAGCGACTAAATGCCCACCTGCTGAAAACCCCATTACGCCAATTTTATCAGAGTTAATATTCCATTCTTTTGCATTAAACCGTACCAAACTCATTGCTCTTTGTGCATCTTGTAAAGCAAGCGGTTTTATTGGGTCTTTTTCACAATGACAATCTTTGTCATAATGTGGTCCTGATGCAGGAACCCTGTATTTCAACAGTATTCCTGTTATACCTATGGAAGCCAACCATTCACATATTTCTGAACCTTCAAGGTCTATTGCAAGTTTGTTATAACCCCCACCCGGAAATACAATTATTGCAACTCCTTTATTATTTTCTTTGGGTGAATAAATTCTAATGGTTGGGTTAGAAACATTAGTAATCATTCCGTCATTATTAGTTTCTGTTCCTTTTATAAGTTCAGCGTCAGGAATAGTTTTTGTCCAGATAGGGATTTCTTTGCTCGCAATTTGAGAAGTTGCGGTTTGTGGTTTACTATCTTCTTTTGAGGATTGTCTGTCATTTTGCTTGCAAGAAATTATACTGATAGCTAATGTTGAAATCAATAAGGTTTGTCTAAGTGATATTTTGTTTCTAGGCAGTTTCATTTTTGATGCAGGTGTTGGATAAGTTGACCGCTAACGCTTGCATTGCCGTAAGCTTATTGCGGCAATGCAAGCTAAATTAGTTTATTTGCGTAATTGTAACAGCGCCATTCTTTTATCGAGAATAACAGCATTTTCATTCCTTTTTTGTGCTAAGACTGGCACCAGCCTGCTCAATCGAAAGCCGGATAATAGTTTTTCTGATCAGTGATTAACCCACGCTTAAACGAATAATTTAAAAAAATTGCCGTTTTCGGGCTAAAAATGAAAAAGGAAGGTCGCAATGACTTTCCTTAATTGAAATTGAGCGAGTAGGAGATTTTTCGAATCAGTTTATTTCGGATTTAAATTTATTAGCGACATTATGTGCTTGAAATCAGGCTGTTAATTTTGGCAGTGAAAAAATATGGTCAGGATAGATTACGACTTAGCGTTGGCCTAGCAACCACCTTCGCGAGGAGCCCGTTTATAAATTATTTTACCATCTCGTTCTACATAGTCGCCCGTTACTATTGGATATGAATACTTAGGGGCGTACGATACATTACGGCTTCTTATAATTATTTTGTCGTTAACTTTCAGGCTCTGCAATTGCTCAAGTTGAGATTTTTCTGGCGCAAAATTAAGAATATATTCGTCACCATTAATCCTCACCATCACTCCGAAACCTAATTGTGAGCCTGGCGGAAGAGAAAGAGAAGTTATAACAGCCTCCATACTGGTAGAATCACTTATAGGCTTCCTTATTTTAGCAATACCGGCAAGCACTTTTTGACCTAGGGGAGACGCTTCCCAGTTTTTGAACTTTATACCATCAGGGCTGGCCTCCCATTTTTCCCTTTCGGTTTTCATTTCAGCAACAGAGAGTGGCTTTGGGGTTGATTTTTTAGAATTTTCATCTTTGATTTCGCGATTAGCAAATACTAGCCCGCTTACCACAACCAGCGGTAAGATCAGCACATAAATAAGTTTTTTCATATTTTTTGTAGTTTTAATTAACATCGATCTGTCTCCTGATAAATCAGAACCGCTTAAGGCTTCTCTTTTATTTTTCCTATCCTGGTAAAGTTTGATACAGCGAAACTACTTTGATCCTTTCAGCTTGAAGCGTCAGGATTGTAAATTAAAATGTAAACAGTGTAAATTATTGTAAATGATACCTTGGACCGTAGGAAGTCGTTGCTTAAGACCATCACTGACTGCGGAAACACTCTCCTTTTTGTAGTCCTTCTGTTCAACCATAAACTTTCCGAGTCGAATTTAAAGTTTCTTAGGTGAGTTTGGGCATTGCGTTTCTTCGATGAATGTTTAGACAGACAGCCCAACTCGCCGTCAGATTATAAGTGGTTTTGTTAAGTCGATATCATCCAATTCCAAATAATTCATAACAGGATACGCGGCGTGTTCACCATTAATATAAAACCGCGCGGAGCTATGCTCATAGTCAGCCGGTGCATCTGCAAGATTCCATTTACCACGACACGGGTTCATGTGCATATAGTCAAGTTTTTGCCGCATATATTTATGCGTTCGGCACTCTTTCCAATCAAAGGAATCTTCCCACACCTCATGTTTCTTATTTCTTTTCCGGTCTTTAGCTTCTACTGCGATATTTAACTGATGCAATAGCTGGTGTTCATTTTGAGCCTCCAGTCGTTTGATTATTTCATACGCCATAAATCGCTTGCCATTCCCAACAATCGTATTGATTCGTTTTCCTGTATTCCTGAAGGCGATTAACGCATGAATATGATTGGGCATGATCACATAGCCATTTATATAATGCCCCCAGCTTTTTAAATGATCGAACCAGTTATAGAAAAGATCATATCCTTTCGTCAGTTCAATAAGTGGCCACCAGTGATAACAGGTGAAAGTGATAAAATATATTCCATCGGGTGCTGTTATGATTCTTTTGACTGGCATGTAGGCAATGTATTGTCTATGGTTGGAGTGGCAAGGGGGAAAAAACGGATAAAAGAGTTTTTTTCCTGTGTGTATGACGGCGAGTCGGGCCACCGATGTTTTTGAATGTTGAAAATTCTTAGGGCCCAGACTCGCTTGAGAACAAAATGTATAAAAGCAGTTTTTTCCTGTGTGTGTTACGGCGAGTCGGGCCAACGATGTTTTTGAATGTTGAAAATTCTTAGGGCCCAGACTCGCCTGAGAACAAACGGATAAAAGCGTTTTTTTGATGCGTGTGTTACAGTGACTCGGGCCATCGATGGTTTCTGAATGTTGAAAATTCTTAAGGCCCAGGCTCGCCTGAGAAAGAGGCCAGGGTTAGATAAAGTCAGGGTTAACTGCAAAAAAATAGGAGAAACCGATTCTAACATCAATTTCTCCTATTCTGTTGACCCATATGGATTCGAACCATAAATGACTGAACCAAAATCAGTAGTGTTACCATTACACCATGGGTCATCCTGACCTTTCCCGGTTGTTACCGGAATTGGGAGTGCAAAAATAAGGGAAGGCCGCTTTGTACCCAAATGGTTTTGAAAAAATTATGCCGGCTGGGCCGCTGAAATTCCCTCTTTTTCATCCCTTTCTTTCAATTCTTTCAGTTTATTGAGCGCGCCGGCCACTACATCACACATAATTGTATATAGTGCTCCTTTTTTATAGTTGGCGTAAATATGTTCCAGGGCCTCATTTTCATCGGGTATCACCTTGACGGGCAGCGATGGATTCACCTTTTCGATACCTTCTTTCAGCAGGCCGATGATTTCCTCTGCCGTGCGGCCGCGCAGGTTCTTATCGCAGCGGATAATGATCTCGTCGAAATTAGCCGCTGATATCTCGCCCAGTTCACGGATATCCTCATCGCGGCGGTCGCCCGTACCGGAGATAACTCCTACCCGCCATTTATAGTCGAGTTTGTTGATAAAATCGCATAGCAGGCGCAGTCCGTGCGGATTGTGTGCAAAATCGGCCAGGGCGGTGAAGTTCCTGAACTGGAAAAAATTAAGCCTGCCGGGTGTCTGGGAGGACGAGGGCAGGAATGAGCTTAATGCCGAGCGGATATCTTCAATGGTGATATCCCGGAAAAGATAAGTAGCCAGTACTGAGGGTAGACAGTTTTGGATATTGTGTGTGGCCTTGCCTTCGTACGTAATAGGGATGTCTTTGACAGCCATCACCCGGATCTTCCAGGTACCCTTCATGATGGTGACATACCCATTTTCAAATACTGTTGCCAGGCCACCTTTGCTACAGTGTTTTTTTATACGGGGATTATTTTCGTCCATGCTGAACAGCGCCACATTACAATCCAGGTCTTCTCTCATTTTATATACCAGGTCATCATCCGCATTCAGAATAGCATAACCATGCGGGAAAACCGTTTCCGGTAATACCGCTTTTACTTTTGCCATCTGTTCCAGCGTGTTGATGCCGCCAAGACCCATATGGTCAGCCGCCACATTGGTGACGATGGCCACATCGCAGTTGGAAAACGCGAGACCTGATTTAAGGATACCACCCCGGGCACATTCCAGTACGGCGAAATCCACTGTCGGATCTTTTAATACAAATGTGGAACTGACCGGACCTGTACAATCGCCCTTCATCATGAGTTGGTTCTGGATATAAACCCCATCGCTGGTCGTGTATCCTACTTTTTTACCCGCTGATTTGGCGATATGCGCAGTGAGACGGGAAGTGGTTGTTTTTCCATTGGTGCCTGTTACCGCAATAATCGGGATACGGCCGGCGGTGCCTTTTGGGAACAGCATATCTACCACGGGCTCGGCTACATTTCTTGCCAATCCTTCAGATGGTTCAATATGCATGCGGAAACCGGGAGCAGCATTTACCTCGAGGATCGCGCCGCCGTTTTCATTGACAGGCGTACGAAGATCGGCTGCCATGATATCGATGCCGCAGATATCGAGCCCAATGATTTTGGCAATCCGCTCGCACATAAAAATATTTGCGGGATGCACTTCATCCGTCACATCGGTTGATGTACCGCCGGTAGAAAGATTCGCTGTTGGTTTTACCAGGACCTGCTCGCCTTTGGCTGGTATGGTGTCCAGTGTATAATTTAACTCATCCAGCATTTTCTGGGTAAACTGGTCGATGGTGATCTGTGTCAGCACTTTTTCATGTCCATACCCGCGACGAGGATCTTTATTTGTTTCATCGATCAGCCATTGTATAGTATGTTCTCCATCACCGATCACCGATGCGGGCGTGCGTAAAGCAGCGCACACAAATTTATAATTGATCACCAGGCAACGGAAATCATAACCGGTAATGAATTTTTCAACGATCACACTGCGCCCATATTGTTTGGCCGCTTCCAGCGCTTTCAGTGCCTGTTCCCAGGTGGTGATATTGGTCGTATTCCCTTTTCCATGATTGCCATCAATTGGTTTGATCACTAAAGGATAACCATATTTTTCCACAGCCTCCTGCAGGCCGGCTTCTGTTCTGATAACTGTTCCTCTCGGCACAGGGATCTCTGCTGCTTCGAGCAACATTTTTGTTTCCTCTTTATCACAAGCTATATCAACCGCGATATTACCTGTAGTGGAAGCGATTGTTGCTCTTATTCTTTTTTGGTTCACACCATAACCGAGTTGCACCAAACTATTTTTATTTAACCGGATATAAGGTATACCGCGTTTAGCAGCTTCTTCCACGATACAACCAGTAGATGGTCCCAGTCTTGTATCCTCCCGGATCTCCCGCATTTCCTGTATATCTTCTTCGAGATTATAAGCCTTTCCTTCTACGAGCGCTTCGGCAATCCGGAAAGCAGCTTTTGCAGCGTACACGCCCGCATCTTCTTCCATATAATCGAATACAACATAGTAGAGGCCATCTCTCTCGCCGGTGCTTCTTGTTCTGCCAAAACCACAATCCATTCCTGCCAGCGTCATGATCTCAAGTGCAATATGTTCTATCACATGGCCCATCCAGGTGCCTTCATCCACGCGGCTAAAAAATCCACCGGGGTTTCCTTCGCTGCAACGATGTTCGTATAATGTAGGGATCAGCGCTTCGAGGCGTTCGCGAAAACCGGGTATCTTGTTTGTTGGTAATTGTTCCATTTCCTCGAGATCCAGTTTCATCTGGATCAGTTTAGCACGACGCACGCTCCAGTAATTAGGTCCTCTTAATACTTTTATTTCGAGTATTCTCATAAAGTTGTTGCTTTGGTTCGGAAGTTAGTTTTTTTTGGCTAAGAGCCCAAAAGAGAGAAAAGAGATAAATAAGAATAAAGTTTGCCGGTTGCTATTTACTCGTTTTCTCATTTGATCTCTTAGCTTTATTTTTCATAAATTACCGTATAATCAATTAACTGCTTTTATAATCAGATCTTATGCAAGAGAATAACCGCCGTAAGTTTTTACACAAAGCCGGAGCCCTTACAGCCACCGCATTCCTTTCTTCATTGAGTATGCCAGCTTGGGCGCGCGATTTCGATAAAGCGATCCGCAGCGCGGAGGGAATGACAGCAGATGAACTGGCGACGGAGGAGGATTTCTGGTATTATATTCAGCAGTCCTTTACCGTATCACCCGGTATCATCAATCTGAATAATGGGGGAGTGTCGCCGGCACCTAAAACGGTGCAGGATGCGATGAAAAGATACTACGACCTGAGTAATGAAGCACCGAGTTATTATATGTGGCGGGTGCTTGACCAGGGAAGGGAGCCATTAAGAAAAAACCTGGCCAGGCTGGCGGGTTGTAGTCCGGAAGAGATTGCGATCAACCGTAATTCCTCGGAAGGACTGGAAACGGTTATTTTCGGTCTGCAATTAAAAGCAGGTGATGAAGTGCTGGCTTCCAAACAGGATTATCCAAATATGATCAATGCGTACAAACAGCGTGAGTTAAGGGATGGCATTAAAGTGAACTGGATAAACCTGGAACTGCCAAGTGAAGATGAAAGCTATTTGGTAAACCAGTATGTGAAAGCATTTACCCCTAAAACCAAAGTTGTACATCTTACCCATATCATCAATTGGAACGGGCAGATACTACCAGTTAAAAAGATAGCACAGGAAGCGCATAAGCGGGGTATCGAAGTAGTGGTAGATGGCGCACATAGTTTTGCTCATTTTGATTTTAGTATCCCGGACCTTGACGCGGATTATTTTGCTTCGAGTTTGCATAAATGGCTGTATGCGCCGATCGGCAGTGGCCTGTTGTACGTGAAAAAAGAAAAGATCAAAAAACTATATCCGCTTTTTGCCACCAGCGACGACCCGCTCAAAGACGATATCCGGAAGTTTGAGAACCTGGGCACCCGGCCATTTTTTATTGAACAGGCAATAGGCAAAGCCATCGAATTTCATGATATGATCGGCATCCAGCGTAAAGAAAAACGTCTTCATTACCTGAAGAATTACTGGATGGAGAAAGTAAAAAATGTGCCCAAAGTCAAATTGAACACCTCCCTGAACCCGAAATGGGGCTGTGCTATCGGTAATGTAGCGATAGAGGGCAAAAAACCAGGGGAACTGGATGCGTTTTTATTTGCCAATTATAAGATCCATGCCGTGGGTATCGTATGGGAAAATATAAACGGGGTGAGAATTACGCCCAATGTCTACACAACAATTAATAATCTTGATGTGTTAGTAGAAGCGATTACAGCATTTGCAAAGAGTTGAGTGTTTGTAACCGTATCAGCATAATTTTTTAGATTGCCTGCCAGGCTTAAGTAAAATTATTTATCCAGTCAACAGGGATAGGTAATGGTGTCTATGCTATTCAGGTGCTGATAAGCACCATTAGGCCGACCAATGAACAGCAACCATTCATGTGAGAAACAGGAACTGAATGTTTGTATTCGCTATAGTTATATAAGAGGATTGAAGAATCACAAAAAACCAGGGCAGCTCTATGTCAACACTGCAAACGAATCGAAAAATAAATCTGCTACAGGCTACTTCTATCAATATGATAGATATGGTAGGTATCGGGCCGTTTGTTGTAATGCCTTTTGTGGTGAGTCAGTTTAGTAATGGGTTGTTCCTATGGGCGTGGATATTTGGGGCTTTTGCCGCACTGGTAGATGGAATGATCTGGAGCGAGCTGGGGTCAAGATACCCGCTGGCAGGAGGAACTTATAATTTTCACCGCATAGCATTTGGAGAAAAAGGCGGCAGGTTCATGAGTTTTCTTTTTGTCTGGCAAACCAGCATCCAGGCTCCATTAGTAGTGGCTTCCGGCGCTATCGGGTTTGCCCAGTATCTGACTTACCTGGTGGACCTTACGTTGCTGCAACAGAAATTAGTATCGGGAGGCCTGGTCATTCTTGTCTTTCTTTTATTATACCGGAAAATCGAAACGATCGGAAAAATATCGGTGGTATTGGGTTCCGTTGTTATTCTTACGATCGGTTGGATCATTGTAAGCGGTCTCACACATCAGCAACACACGGTGAATTTATTTCCGCCGGGTAACCAATCATTCTTTACACATGCATTCTGGGCATCGATCGGTTATGGTTCATTAAAAACAGTGTATGCCTACCTGGGTTATTATAATGTATGTCATTTAGGAGGTGAGATAAAAAATCCCGGCAAGAATATTTCCCGTAGTATTTTTATTTCCATTATTGGCATTGCAATATTATACCTGTTGATGAATATCAGCGTGATGAGTGTGATGCCCTGGCAGGCAGTAAGGGCCGATGATAAATACCTGGTCAGTTCATTTATGGAGCGAGTGCATGGGCATGATGCCGGTATTATTGTTACCGTGTTGATCTGTTGTATAGCGCTGGCTTCTTTATTTGCGGTTGTACTTGGTTATTCGCGGGTGCCGTATGCAGCCGCCGAGGATGGTAACTTTTTTAAAGTGTTCGCAAAATTGCATCCCACTAAAAACTTTCCTTATATCTCGCTGATCTTTTTATGCGCGGCCGGATTTTTATTCAGTTTGTTCATGCGATTGGGAGATGTGATCACCGCCATCCTTGCCATGCGTATCCTTATCCAGTTTATCGGACAGGCTGTGGGTGTTGTTTTATTGCGCAAAAGATTTGGAACAGGGGAACTGCCTTTCCGGATGTGGTTATTTCCTTTGCCAGTCATCGTATCTATACTGATCTGGTTATTCCTTTTTTATTCTACTCAATGGTTTGCCCTATGGGGTTTGCTTATTGCGCTCGCCGGGGCTATTGTGTATTTTATTGTCAACAGAAGCAGGATCGTTCGTAAAGCGGACCCTGCAGCTTTGTAATATCTTATCATCTCTTTGTACGGCTATCGAGGAAGGCTTCTCAACTGAACCTCGCCAATCGAATTGCGTAATGGTTTCTGTAAGCTCAAAACATGGGTGAGAGATTTCACGCAGAGTTAAGGAGTAAATGAGGTAAGGATCTTTTATTTTGTTTGACCTGTCATTATCTGTTTGGACAAGTGAGCCAAGGAGCATTTTCACTGCGTGAAAAGGAAGTCTTGGAACGGGGTGCTGTTTTCACGCAGTGAAAACGCTCTGTTAACGCTCTATTTCAAACGATAATAGGTGTATAAATGGCCTTGCTGTTCTTTACCTCATTTATTCCTTAGCTCTGTGTGAAACCTATTGCTCTGTTAGTAATGCAGGAACAGGAAAAATAACTCTTCAATCTCTCTGTGTGAAATCTCTTTCTATGCTTTTTATTTACAAAAGCCGATCATACTTGCTCCTT
>CAZGSG010000075.1:0-21987 GCA_964528095.1 uncultured Terrimonas sp. | reverse complement strand
CATCTTCTTGATGGAATGATAGTTAAAAAATAACTATACAATTCCAGGTTCATAGTTCAGTGTTTAAGCAAACCCTGAAATGAATGATATGCCTGGAACACTATCTTTAAAATTTTTAATTAGAATAACAAAATAACGATGAACAGGAATCTTTTTTTAGTAGCATTCATATTGATAGCAGCCCTACAGACGCAGGCGCAGGAAGCGGTTTCTATGACACTGAAGCAGTGTGTCGAAACAGGTATCGCCAATAATTTTGATGTGCAGCAGCGGGAATTGCAACGGCAGAGTGACGAAGCGAACTGGAAACAATCCAAACTCAACATGTTCCCCGACCTGAATGGTTCTGCAGGGCATAGTTATAACCAGGGACGTAGCATCGACCCCTTCACCAACTCGCCGGTTACCCAATCATTCAATTCTTCCAATTATAGCGTCAGCAGCGGGGTAGTGTTATTCAATGGTCTTTCAGTACAAAATGCGATTAAACAAAATGCTTACACTTATAAAGCAGCGGAGATGGACCTGCAACAGGAAAAAGATAATCTTACCATCAATATCATTCTTACATACCTGCAGGTATTGAGCAGTACCGACCAACTGGTGCAGGCACAGTACCAGCTTGCATTATCAGGCAAACAAATAGAAAGACTGGAGATCCAGAACAAAGAAGGTGCTATCAAACCTTCCGACCTGTACGATCTGAAAGGCCAATATGCAAGTGACCAGCTTTCCATCGTTAATATACAGAACTCATTGGAGTCATCGAAGATCACGCTTGCCCGGTACATGAATGTACCCTATAAAAAAGAACTGACCCTGGAAAGGATTGAGCCGGAATCCTTCGCGGCAAAATATGAAGAAACGCCTGATAAGATCTATGAAACAGCATTGCAGCAACTGGCTATTATCAAAGCAGCGGACTATCGCACAAAAAGCGCTGAAAGAGCTATTAAAGTAGCAAGAGGACAGCTTTTCCCCAGGCTTACCTTAAATGGTAGCGCTTTTACCAATTATTCCAGCGTGGCTATGCAAAGCTTTTATCAGAATACTACCGATGTGACGTCTAAAGATTATGTGATCATCAATGGCAACCCTATGCCTGTTATAAAACCACAGGACCATTTTACAAGCAGCAAGATCCCTTACACAGACCAGTTGAATAACAACCTCTATACCTCTTTTGGCTTAAATATGAATATCCCGATCTTTAATGCACTGGCACAACGCAACAGGGTTAAGCAGGCAAAGATCACACTGAAGAACAGGGAATTTTCAGCAAGCACCACCCGCACACAGTTGAGCCAGGCTATCGACCAGGCGTACATCAATATGAACAGCGCCTCAGAAAGATACAAGACAATACTGGAACAGGTAAATGCTTACACGGAGTCATTCCGCGCGGCGGGGATCCGCTTCCAGGAAGGAGTAGGTACTTCCATTGATTATCTTACTGCAAAGAATAATCTTGACAGAGCCAATATCAACCTCATATCCGCAAAATATGATTATGTATTGCGCAGCAAAATCCTGGATTATTACCAGGCTAAACCATTGTGGTAATAACGTAAAGACGCAATGTCTTGCGTCTTTACAAATTAAATTATTTTTTGATGCCGGGTAGTTTACCCAACGGTAAGACCTTCTTCTTTGGAACCTTTGTGAGGTTATATCCTACACTCAACCGGAAGTTGCGGGTGTTTGTTTTATTAAAACTCTGCAGGTAAAAATTAGTTCCATAGGTATAGTTCTTCACCTGTTGTATAAACGGATCGATGATATTGACAGTAACAGACAATCTTTTTTGCAGGAACTTTTTCTGTACCCCGGCATTCATACTCCAGTTCCAGCGCCCGAATCCCTGTGGATTCGCGAACCGGTTGACTGTAAAACTTCCCGTGATGTTCCATAAATCCGTTGGCGTATAAGTAGAGTTAAGGTTGGAAGTAAATGATCCTCCATTCCGGTATTTATTTACCCTGCGATCAAATTCACTGTATTGATTGAAGGTATAGCTTGCACTTACATTGGTCCTGATCTTGCGTGTAACAGTCAGTCCAGCCCAGGTACTTACTTCATATTCTTTCCTGCCGCTGATATTCTCCCAACTGATCTGCGTCTTGCTATCTGGCAATAAAGTACGTACACGGCTAAAGATGTCCTTCACATTATTATATCCCATCCCGATATTGACATAATACAATCGCCTGGTACGACCGATCACGAGGTCAAAATTATCCGCTGTGGACGCTTCCAGTTTTTCATTTCCAAACCGTACATTATACGGATCGGAGAAATCAATAGTTGGGTTTAGTTCATTGATGCCGGGTCTGCGGATACTTCTCCGGTAAGCAAGGGTAATATTCAACTGGTCTTTCCAGCTTTTGTTGATATTAGCAAACGGCAGCAGGGTCCAGTAGTTATTGCGCGCTTTCCGTTGTTCTTTCATCAGCTCAAATAAGATACCGGTCTGCTCTGCGGAAATACCAACCGTAGTGCTGAAATTCTCCGCTATGATCTGTCTTATACCTGTCCTGAAATTGATAATGTCCTGGTGAAAAAGAAAATCATTGCTCAGCAGGCTTGACTTTACAAAAACCGTATCAGATTTTCTTAGCGTACTGGCATCCACTACCACATCACTGTTGTTGCGGATATAGTAGGCGCCTGTTGATAAAAATGTTTTTTGTTTAAATAAAGGGCGATCATAACTGACGCGGACCGTATAGCCGTTGTTCTTTGTATTGTTCAGTTGCACCTGGGTGGAGTCGATGCCATTGGGTGTATGATCGGGATTAAAGAATTGCTGGAAAAAATCCCTGTCGCTTTTATTGGTAGACAGGTTGATGCTGCCTATAAGCCGGAATATTTCGCCCGGCTTCTTTGTCCGCAGTAAGTAAGAAAGATTAAGCGAGCTGTTATAATTACTGCTGGTGCTACCAATATTGCGTTCGCTTAACCGGTAGATATTTCCAAAGCGGTTGATATTGGTGTATTCTGTTTGACTATAACTTCTTGTATCTGCCTGGTTGTATTGCAGCACTACGTTGAATGACTGGAACTTGTTCAGGTCATAGTCCATATTGAACCTGAAACTGGGGCGCACACTCCTGTTCCGGTTACTGCTGCTCGTATTAAAAAAATTGGACGAATCGGCATAGATATTATTACGGATGGAATAACCCTCGCCTCCTATCCTGCCATAACTTCCACCGGCATTCAGACTGATCGCCAGTCCCTGTTTCCTGTAGGTATAATTTCCATTCACACTTACTTCGCCTCTTGTACCGGCAGAAAGACTGATGCGTCCGTTCTTTCCGACTTTTCCTTTCTTGGTTACGATATTGATCACACCACCCTGTTCATTCGCGTATTGAGGAGGCGGATTGGTCATCACTTCTATTTTCTCGATCGAGCTACCCGGCAGCGACTCCAGGAGATCCTGCAATTGCTGGAGGTTCAACTCAACAGGTTTATCATCTATCAGGATCTTTGGTTCCTTGCCTCTTACAGACATTTTTCCATCCGCATCTTTTGTAACAAGGGGAACCGTATTCAATAATTCGCTGGCATTGCTTCCTGCCGCAAGAGCGGATTCGCCAACATTTACGGTAATGTTTCCGTCCTTCGACTGGATGAGTGGTTTTTCCGCATATACGATCACTTCACCCAGGTCCTGGCTGGCACCTGATTTTAAAACCAGGTCACTCATATTAAAATCAGCCCGTTCCTCCCGGAACCAAATACTATCGATGGCAAGTAATTGCATACCAACATAAGAGATATGCAAGCGGTAATAACCATACGCGATTTTATTGAATTCAAAAGCTCCTGTCTTATCTGTAATAAATGTCTGGCTACGGCTGGAGTCGGACTGGGAAAGTAATTGCACCGTCGCTTCTGTCACGGGCTTGCCCTTTTCATCCACCACATTACCCGCCAGTATTCCGTGGGCGGACTCCTGCGAGAAAGCAGAAGCAGAAAAAAGGAAAAAAAGGAAGAGTAAAGGAAGTTGTCTCAATTGGTTGCGTTATCGTTTCAAAGATAATGCTGAAAACGAATAGTTTAGAACTTTACCCCCCGAAACATGCTGACATCCTGTCATTCAATACATATTTAACTGTATCTTTGCGTCCCGAATTCAGAACAAATTTTTTGTTGAAATGATTGATCTCGTGACAGATAAGATGCAGACCGGCTCTCCTACCCTGCATAACGAAGACCGGCAGGGTGAAGCTTACGCACCGCTACCCGGCGAAGCTATTTTATATAAAAAACGATTTTATATAGAAAGCTATGGCTGTGCCATGAATTTTGCAGACAGTGAGATTGTAGCATCTATCCTGAACAAAGAGGGATTTGGCGCTACCAGGAATGTGGAAGAAGCTGATCTTATCTTTATCAACACCTGTTCTATCCGCGAAAAAGCAGAACTGACCGTTCGGAAAAGACTCACCGAATTCAGAAAACTGAAGCAACAGAAAAAAGGAATGCTGGTCGGGGTGCTCGGCTGCATGGCGGAAAGACTAAAATCTAAATTGCTGGAAGAGGAGAAACTGGTAGATATGGTGATAGGACCGGACGCTTATCGTAGCCTGCCTGCACTGGTTGAAGAAGCTGAGGGTGGACAGAAAGCAGTCAATGTATTATTGAGCCGCGATGAAACCTATGCGGATATTTCTCCTGTACGGTTGAACAGCAATGGGATCTCCGCTTTTGTCAGCATCATGCGTGGCTGCAACAATATGTGTTCGTTTTGTGTTGTTCCATTCACAAGAGGACGGGAAAGAAGCCGTGAAGCAGCAAGTATCATTGATGAATGTAAAGATCTTTTTGAAAAAGGATACAGGGAAGTGACCTTGCTGGGGCAAAATGTAGACAGCTATTATTATGTACCCGAAGCCAGCGATACACAGACCCCGGTAACTTTTGGCGCGCTGCTGGAAATGGTCGCATTGATATCACCTCAGCTGAGAGTTCGTTTCTCAACATCACATCCAAAAGATATCACCGATGAGGTACTGCATACAATGGTGAAGTATGAAAATATCTGTAAGTACATTCACCTGCCGGTGCAAAGCGGTAGTACCCGTGTATTACAACTGATGAACAGAACCTATACCCGAGAATGGTATATGTCAAAAGTAGACCGTATAAAAGAACTGATGCCTGATTGTGGTATCAGTACCGATATCATCACGGGGTTTTGTTCCGAAACAGAAGAAGACCACCAGGATACATTAAGGATCATGGAATATTCGAGGTATGATTATGCCTATATGTATTTTTATTCTGAAAGACCGGGTACACTGGCGCACAGAAGATACAAGGATGATATTCCCGAAGAGATAAAAAAAAGAAGATTGCATGAAGTGGTGGAGGTGCAGAACAGGCTCTCGTTGGAAAATAATAAAAAAGACCTGGGTAAGACCTATAAGGTATTGATAGAAGGAGACAGTAAAAAAAGTGAACTGTCATGGTCAGGCCGGACATCACAGAACAAAGTAGTCGTATTTGCAAAAGAACAGTATGCCTTCAAAAAAGGCGACTACGCGATGGTAAAAATAGATAGTTGTACGCAGGGGACTTTGCTTGGAACGATAGAACCACGATAAGAACTGTTTAGTAAGCCCGCCAGTACAATTAAAGACTTAAAAATAAAGCGATTTATCTTAATGGGCTTTTAAACCAGGTATTCAATGCTTAATAAATTGGTTGAACCTGCTGAACACGTAAAAGCTTTAAGCCATTGAGATCGCTAAAACCGAATAAAGAAACATGGACATTCAAACTATAAAAAACCGTTTTGGTGTTATTGGTAATTCTCCCGCATTGAACTATGCTTTGCAGGTAGCAGTACAGGTTGCCAATACAGATCTTACGGTATTGATCAACGGGGAAAGTGGTGTTGGTAAAGAAGTATTTTCCCAGATCATTCATTCGCTCTCTGCCAGGAAACATAATTCATTCATTGCAGTAAACTGTGGCGCTATACCGGAAGGTACTATCGACTCGGAATTATTCGGACATGAAAAAGGTTCCTTTACCGGTGCAGCAGATGCAAGAAAAGGTTATTTTGAAACAGTGAATGGCGGTACGATCTTCCTGGATGAGATCGGTGAAATGCCCGTGGGCACACAGGCCAGACTTTTACGGATGCTGGAAACAGGTGAATTCATTCGTGTAGGCTCCAGTAAAGTACAGAAAACAGATGTACGGGTGATCGCGGCTACCAATAAAGATCTTTTCCAACTTGTGCAGGTAGGAAAATTCAGAGAGGATCTCTATTACCGTCTTAGCACGGTGCCGATCCGCGTACCTTCCTTACACGATCGCCGGGAAGATATTCATATCCTGTTTCGCAAGTTTGCAGCTGATTTTGCAGACAAATACAAAACCGCTTCTGTTCAACTGGATGAGGAAGCGAAAAACCTGTTAATAAACTATCCATGGCCCGGTAATGTGCGGGAATTGAAGAATATTGCAGAGCAAATCTCAGTTCTTTCACAGGATAAATACATTACAGCAAAAGACCTGACCCGTTTTCTGCAACCTTATTCAAGTAACAGGTTGCCTGTACTGGCCCATCCGAATGGAAACGGCAGCGGTGATTTTGCCAATGAAAGAGAGATCCTTTACAAACTTTTCTTTGATATGAAAAAAGATGTAACGGAATTGAAACGCATGTTCCTGGAAGTATTACAGAATCCGGCCATGGCTGCTCAGAACCCTTCTTTTCTCAATGAACTAAAAGAGTTGAAAGGAAACAATGACGCGATGCCGCAAATGCTTGTACAACCTTCCAGTCAGCCGATGCAACCGGTCGTAATGCATCAGGATATTCATGATCATGTAGAAGTGGAAGAAAGCCTGAACATTATGGACAAGGAAAAAGAACTGATCATCAAAGCACTGAAGAAACACAAGGGAAAAAGAAAGGACGCGGCGCTCGATCTTGGCATCAGTGAAAGAACATTATACAGAAAATTGAAAGAATACGATATAGAAGAATAATGAAAGCAGTTAAAAAAATAGCATTCCCTTTACTGGCCTGCCTCCTGCTTGCTATTGCGTTTTCGCAGGGAGGATGTTTTTCCGTTCGTTATGGGTTTCGTGATAAAACCTCTATCCCGGATACGATCAACCTGGTGAAAGTATATAATTTTGAAAATACTGCTTCATATGTCAACACGCAGTTAGCTCCACAGTTGTCAGATAAGGTACGCCAGAAGATCATCTCGCAAACAAGGCTTAAACAAACAAATGGAGATAATGCGGATTGGGAAATAAGCGGTACGATCAAAGAATATTCTTTTAGCACTTCCGGTATCGCCAATCAGCGCGAAGCCACCAACCGGCTTACTGTTTCGGTACATGTTATCTGGAACAAAATCAAAGATGGTACCACGCAGGAATTTGATATCAGCAGGAATTTTGAGTTTAGCTCTTCTATTACCATCGAACAGGCCGGCAGTAGCCTGAAGGATGAAATGATCCGTGGATTAACGGATGATATCTTCAACCGGATTTTCACCAACTGGTAAATTCACCTCTTCAAAAACAACCTGCATTTTTTAATTATAATTGTCAATACGCTTAACTTGTAGTCATGAATACATCTGTTAATGAGTTAGCAGGATCTATTACAGGAAAAGATTCACTGGATGAATGCAGCCTGGAGGAATTAAAATTGCTGTCAGCAAAATATCCTTACCTCGGTGCTGTGCAATTGCTCCTATCTAAAAAAATAGCGGTCGACAGTTCATCATATGCAGCACAATTGCAGAAGACCGGTCTGCATTTTCCCAACCCCTTATGGTTACGAAATCTATTAACAGACCAAACAATCGCTACCGGTATCGTAGTGCCCGAAGCATTACCTGCTGAGCCGGTTCCCGAACCTGTACCAGCAATAGAAGAAATGGTGAGCCCTGTAGATGAACCAGTGGTCGAAGAACAGGAACTGATGCCGGTCAGCGAATCTATCGCGGTACCCGAAATACAGGAACCTGCTGAAATTATTGAAACACCTGTAGCTGAAGAACAGCAAACAGCGATTCTTTCAGCCGAGCCTGAATTAAAGATCCCGGGCTTAAAGATCGTGCCGGTCGA
Source organism: uncultured Terrimonas sp. (assembly GCA_964528095.1). Taxonomy (GTDB): domain Bacteria; phylum Bacteroidota; class Bacteroidia; order Chitinophagales; family Chitinophagaceae; genus CAZGSG01. Next base: position 13,875 of record CAZGSG010000075.1, on the reverse strand, counting down.
TCTTTCCAAAACCCCGCTTAGTTTCGAACCTTATCATACCATCGATTATTTCGCTTCCCAGGGCATAAAATTCAAGGAGGAGGAAAAACCGACCGATCGTTTCAGCCAGCAACTGAAGAGCTTTACCGAGTGGATAAAAGTCATGAAAAAGCTACCCCCGGTGGAAGGTGCTGCTCTCCGGGAGAACTTACAGGAAGAGAAAAAAGTAGAACAACTGGCTGCCCATTCCATCAATGACCAGAAAGTGCTGACCGAGGCCATGGCCGAAGTCTGGGAAAAACAGGGCAATTTTGAAAAAGCCGCCGATGTCTACAGCAAATTAAGTTTGCTTGATCCCTCCAAAAACGCTTATTTTGCAGCCAAAATCGAACAATTAAAGAAATCGAGCTGATATGACTATTTTATTTGTGATACTGATTGTGATAGCCTCTGTAGTACTTGGATTTATCGTATTGGTACAAAACCCCAAAGGTGGCGGCCTGGCCGGTAGTTTCGGTGGATTGAGCACCAACTTTATGGGCGTTAAACAAACTACGGATGTACTTGAAAAAGGAACCTGGGTTTTCGGCGGCATTATCGCGCTGCTTTGCCTTTTTTCCACATTTTTCATTTCCGGATCAGCATCCAATGCGCAGGCTGAAAAAGCTGCAGGAGCTCCATTACCAGCCAGTCAGCAAGCTACACCGCCAGCAGGATTGCCAGCTAATACAGTTCCGCTTCCAACACCTGGTAAATAATTTCTCCCGGATTTTTTTTGATGATCAATCGCCACCAGGCTGATTGTTTTTAAGGCAATAAACCCATACAGACAGCAGGGCGCTGGGGTGACTACTCTTTGTAGTTACCGAACAAAGGAACGCATGTCAGGTATTCAACATATTGTTGCCATTTCAGTAAACTCAAATACGCTTTCTGTTTTGAGGGGCAGCGGTAATGACTTTACACACCGGGATCATCTTTCGTATACTAATAACTTAATTCCATATCCCGTTCATCTCCGTTAGTATAATCGGTTTGCCGTCGGTGATCACTATCGTATGCTCGTGTTGCGCCATAAAACCTCCCCTGTCACCCACCATTGTCCAGCCATCCTGCAAGGTGGTGGCAAAGGAAGAGTTGGTTGAAATAAATGTTTCAATAGCGACTACTGAATTCTTCCTGAAGCGGGTATGATTATAGCGGTCCCGGTAATTTGTAATCTCCGCGGGCTCTTCATGGAGGCTTCTGCCAATGCCGTGGCCGGTCAGGTTCCTGATCACCTTATAGCCCCGCTTTTTCGATTCGGTTTCTATCAGGTGGCCAATGTCTGCAATGCGCACACCGCCTTTTATATGGCTGATGGCTTTTTGCAGGATGGCCTTAGATGCATCGATCAGTTGCTGGTGATGATGAATGTCTTTGCCCAGTACGAAAGAGCCGCCGTTGTCTGACCAGAACCCATCCAGCTCCGCCGAAACATCTATGTTAATGAGGTCGCCTTCTTTAAGAATAGTTTTATGAGAAGGAATGCCATGACAAAATTCATTGTTGACGCTAATGCATGTCCAGCCGGGAAACCCATAAGTTAAATAGGGGGCCGATTTTGCACCAAGCCTGTTCAGTAACTGAGCGCCATATTCATCCAGGTGTTTGGTGGTCATGCCAGGAGCCGCGTATCGGGTCATCTGCTTCAGGGTCAGGGCAACTGCTTCGCTGGCTTTTTTCATGCCGGCCAGTTCAGATTCTTTAGTGATAGACATAGTTGCGTTGTAGTTGTGATTGATTCAAATAAAGGACGTTCCTTCGCGTTTTACACAGGGAAATATGCCCTGACGGGTATTAAAGAAATCCTTATCCAATTCTGCCGGTAAAATCATCAATGATCCGGGCAAAAATAAGGAAAGAAAACCCTGTCCCAAAGTAGTGTTCACGGAACCGGATGCGATGCTCCTCATTCAGCCATAAGGGGCACTACCTTTGCGTTTTTGAATTTTGAGTTTTTACTTTACCCGATTTAAAACAGCAAACTAACTATAGTATCCCGGCTTTTTGATTAAATTGTTGCCCTATCTATGACTAAAAAAAGAATCCTCCTCCTCCTTGCGGCCATCGCGCTGGTAATCATCTTTTTTGCCTGGAAACTTATCGGCCCCGCGGTATCTACCCCTTCCGGTGAGTTTTTATATATAAAAACCGGCGCGTCGTATAGTGATGTACAGAAAGAATTGAAAGAGAAAAAATTTATAGGCAGCAGCACCTGGTTCGATATGGTAGCTAAAATGATCGGATATGCTGCCATAAAGCCCGGACGTTATAAGGTCAGTAAAGGCATGAGCCTGCTTAATCTTGTACGCATGCTGAAGAATGGGCAACAGGTGCCTGTTAATTTTGTGATCACCAAGATCAGAACAAAAGAAACGCTGGCTGCCCGTATTGGAAAAGCATTTGAATGCGATTCACTACAAATGATCGGGTTTCTCAACAACCCTGATTCGTTAAAAGAATATGATCTTGATACTAATACGGTAATGGTAGCGCCTATGCCGCTTACCTACCAGATAAAATGGAACACGACTCCCGGCAGGATCTTCCGGCAATTTGATCTTGCGTATAAAACATTCTGGACAGCAGAACGAAAACAAAAAGCAGACAGCCTTGGGCTTACTCCTATAGAAGTATCAACACTGGCATCTATTATCGACGAAGAAACCAATGCAAAATCGGACCGTCCGAATATTGCCAGTACTTACCTGAATCGTATAAAACAGGGCATGCCGCTGCAGGCTGATCCCACACTGAAATTTGCCATGAAGAACTTTGGTCTGAGACGGGTATTGAATATTCACATGAAAACGATCTCTCCGTATAATACCTATCTCAATCGCGGATTACCGCCCGGGCCGATCTGTACGCCATTACCGGAAACGATCGACGCGGTACTTAATTCTCCCAGCACCGACTACCTGTATTTTGTGGCCAACAGCGCTTTCGATGGTACGCATATCTTCACCACCAACTACGCCGATCACCTGAAATATGCGCGCATTTACCAGCAGGAATTGAATAAACGCAATATAAAATAACGCATGAACCTGCTGACCCGGATAAAAAGAATAATACTGGTATCACCACCAGTCAGTTTCCTCGTCAGAAAAAGTAAGGCGATCAAACTACCCGGGTTCAAAGGCATCCCTCTTTATGATGTGATCTGGTTCTTTTTTCAGCAGGCAAAAAAAACGGGTTTTACAGAAAGAGCATCGGCGATCTCTTTCAATTTCACCATGACCATACCACCCGCGGTGATCTTTCTTTTTACCTTGCTTCCTTATATTCCGATCAGCCAGGAATTCATCAACGAACTATTTGGCGTGATCAAGGATGTGGTACCGGGAGAAAAAAATAATCAGGGGCTGATCAAGTTCATGACCGATATCCTCAATAACCCCCGCACCGGTTTATTATCCACCGGTTTTATCCTTGCCATGTTCTTCTCCTCCAATGCCATGATGGGGATCATGCGTTCTTTTGATAAAAACTATATCGGGTTCAGGAAACGAAAAGGACTGCAGCAACGCTGGGTAGCGATCCGGCTCACATTCATTCTTTTTATCCTGTTTTTTATTGCCATCGTAGCATTGATCATGCAGGGGGCCGTGTTGCGGAAATTAGGAATAACGAATTCCCTGCTTATCGCCGTCATTCATAATCTCAGATGGGTAGTGATCGTACTCATGTTCTTTTTTTCCATTTCTTTTATTTACCGCTATGCGCCCGCTGTGCATAAACGCTGGAAACTGATCAGCCCGGGATCCATCCTGGCCACCCTGCTGATGATCGCGTTTACCGGTGGTTTTTCTTATTATGTGAGCAATTTTTCCAATTACAATGAATTGTACGGTTCCATCAGTACTGTATTGATACTGATGCTGTTGATCTATTTTAATTCGCTGGTTTTACTCATTGGTTTTGAGCTGAACGTGAGTATCAACTCCTTAAAACATGAAGTGGATGAAAGGAATAAAAATCTGGCGGGTGGCATCCATTCTGCATGATTTTTGTTGACCTTTACAAGGAACCTCAAAAACAGCTAGTATGAAAAAAATATTCTTTGCGGCTGCTATTGCTGTGATCGCATTACAGCTGACCAACGATCCCCTTCCTATCGGCTCGTCACTTCCTGATCCCGATCTGAAAATGAAAGACATATCGGGCAAAGAAGTGAGCTTTAAAGAAAATATGAAAAAGAATGGCCTGCTGGTCATGTTCAGTTGCAATACCTGCCCGGTAGTAGGAAAATACCAGTCCCGTACAATAGAGGCCGCCAAGCTGGCCAATAGTAAAGATATAGGCGTGATCCTGCTCAACTCCAATGAAGCTACCCGGAATGACGGTGAGTCTTTTGCGGATATGCAGACTTATGGAAAAGAACAGGGTTATGATTTCAGTTATGTAGTAGATCAGAACTCTAAAATGGCTAATGCTTTTGGAGCCACCAGAACACCCGAAGTATTTTTATTTGACAAAGAGGGCAAACTGGTTTATCACGGTGCCATTGATGACAACCCCAATGGCCCCGACCAGGTTACCCGTAAACACCTGGGCATTGCCATCGATGAAATGGTGAATGGTAAACCCGTGGGGGTACAACAAACAAAATCAGTAGGCTGCGGCATCAAGCGGGTCAGCTGATCGCTGTTCAACCTACGCGGAAAAATAGTTTTAAAAAAAACCTGCATGATCTGCAGGTTTTTTTATGTAAGGTTATGGAATAAAATAACCCCTGCATCCTACTGTAGAAATCTCCCCTTCATTGACCTAAAACCACGCTTATGTTTTCCCACACACTTGTCAATCGTATGTTGATCCTCGGATTTATGGTACTAGTAGGTTATTTTATAGCCAGGAGCATCCAGGCCGGAAATACTATCGGGTTGGTACTCGCCATTGTGAGCCTTGGGGCCGGGCTTTATTTTCTTTACTTGCTGGCTAAAGCGAAGGCGGAGTTGGAGCAGCAGGAATCGAATAGATGATTGGTTTAACATAGTATCATAGGCGCGGTTCATTTTTCAGCAGATGAATGAATAAGAACCGCCTGCGGGCATAAGACGGGCATTTAGGAGTGCATACGCACTTTGCTTTGCCAATGCATGGTCTGCCGCCGCTAAATGCGATTTCATAATTGATATAATCATTATAACTAAAGGCTGCCTCGTGAGAGACAGCCTTTAATTTCTTTAGCTATTATTTTGCATCGGGAAATCAACCTATTCGGATTATAAATTTTAAATCCCTGACCAGGCCTATTCCCATTTCTGATTACTCCCCTCTTCCACTAAACCCGTATCCAACCGTATCCGTTTATTCAAACAGAATCTTCTATTATCAAAATCCTACTTACGAAATTTTTTGCGTGGATGTTTGCTCATGTGATAAACGGAGCCGATATGAATTTCCTTTTTTTGTTTTAATATTCTATAGGTCACGGTATACGGGAAACGGTCTACTTTAGCCTCCCTAAACGACTTACTGTTTCTGCTACCATATACTTCAGGCTGAGAAATAATACTCTGTATTTTCTTTTCAACTGCTGTAAGAAACCTTTCTCCGAGACCTTTCTCCCTGTCCTCATACCAGCTATACCCTTCTTCCAAATCTTTTTGAACCAATGAATGAAGCCGATAACTGAAACTCATGCCTTCTTCTTTTTCCTGTTCTTATAAGCCTGTCTCACTCCTGCTTTCATTTCATCCAGCGTAATACCCTTTTCCTTGCCACTCTCCAAATCTCTAAAGCGTTTCTCCATTTCAGTTATAAAATGTTTATCTTCTTCCCAGGCGTCTTCCTCATGGGTAAAATTTTTTACAACGCTTAATACCACCTTTTTCTGTTCGGTGCTTAAATACCCTAAATAATGTGTAATTTCCTTGTCCAACGGTTTAACTGCTCCCATAATTGTTGTACTCTTTTGCTCAAATTTACTCTTTTTCCCGTTTATCCAAATATGGTGATTCAACAGAACATCTTGTAGACCTTCCGCCTTTATATTGCATATTCCAGGTATTCGATATTTATCTATCTCCTACCAGGTGTTTGCCCATCATCAAACTTCTTAATAATATTATATCGTTATTAAAAGATGCAATAACCTCTCAACAAAAAATAGTAGGTTCCTGCTGCCTGATTCACTTACTTACCGCAACATTTCCACGATCTCCTTTTCCAATCTCTCTTCCGAAAGCTGATCCTCTACAAATTTCTTTATCCCTTTTTTATTATTTACAAAAAGTGTAGCCGGTATGCCTCCCGACCATTTTGCATCGATACGGGGACAGAAATAATCCGCATTCGATTCATTGAGCCAGATGATAGGCGAGGTAAAATTTCTTTTAATTGCAAACGGCGCGATCTTCGGATAATCATCGCTCATGTCCATGCTCACCAGCAATAGCTGCGCCTTATCTTTTTCATGCGCTTTTACCAGTTTTTGAAAATAAGGGATCTCTTCTATACAGGGCTTGCAGAATGTAGCCCAGAAATTGACTATCAATGGGGTTTTGCTATCGGCAATGATCTTCTCCAGTTCCCCGATCTTCACTTTTTTTACTTCCTGCCCCATACCTGCAAACACCGTTAACAGGGCGAGCACAATCAAATATATCTTTTTCAGTTTCATAGCAAGACCTATCGGTATTTTAAGCGCTGGTATTGCCAGCCTGATTTTCTTCGAGACTCCATTCTTCCAGCAATCCTTTTTTCATTTCATGATCCAGGTCCTGCCGCTCATAATGTCCTGCCAGGTTTTTCTGGCGAAATGCTTCATATAAAGTAACCGCGCAGGCCACGCTGATATTAAGTGATTGAATGATCCCTACCTGCGGAATAATAAAATTTCCATCTGCCAGTGCCCTGATCTCTTCACTCACCCCTGCATGTTCATTGCCAAAAACCAGGGCAATGCTATTGGTGAAATCAATCGAGTACAAACCTACCGCATCGCTGCTTAAGTGGGTTGTTAAAATAGTGGAATAACGTTTCCGCAAGGCCGAGAAACAGGCTTCAGCATCCTCAAACTGGTGAATGGTTAGCCATTTGGCCGCGCTGGATGAACTTCTCGGGCCCCATTTTTTATGCCGGGGGATCCTGGTGTTCAGGATATAGATCTCCTGCACGCCCACCGCATCACAGGTGCGCATCACTGCTGAAATATTATGCGGATCAAACACATTTTCCAATACGATCGTAATATCGGGCTGGCGTCTTAAAAGCACGCCGGTTAATTTATCTTTTCTTTCCGGGGTCATTGCTGCTTATTAAAAAACAAAAATAAACAATACCGGTTAACTGCTTCCAGGATCCTGGCCGCGGCAGTTTCATGCGTCTCTTCCCGCTTTCATCATAACTTTGCACCAGGGGCAACGAGAGCAACTAAAAAACACTAGTATGGCAGCAGACAAAACAACAGTAGCACCGGGGCCTTTGACCCCATCAGCAACAGACCAGGTACTTGCAGACAACCTCGACTACACGCTTTTTTCCTGGAGCAAACAAAAAAACATACAGCCAATAGCCGTGAAGTATGGAGAAGGCGTATACCTGTATGACTACGAAGGAAAAAAATACCTGGACTTCTCTTCTGGCCTTATGAATGTGAACATCGGCCACGGAGATCAGCGGATCACCAATGCCGTGGTAAAACAGATGCAGGAAGTCAGTTATGTAACACCCAATTGCGTGACGAAAGTGCGCGGTGAACTGGGCAAAAAACTTGCGGCCATATGTCCTGGCGATCTCAACAAAGCGTTCTTTACTCTCTGCGGAGCTACTTCAATAGAAAATGCGATCAAGCTGGCGAGACTTTATACAGGAAAACATAAGATACTGAGTCGTTATCAATCCTACCATGGCTCTTCTAATGGCGCAATGACTGCAAGCGGCGATCCACGCAAGTTACCCGTAGACGCGCAACAGTCGCCAAATTTTGTGCACTTCGATCTCCCTTACTTGTATCGTTGGGAATATGGTGAAGAGAACCTGCTCAAAGAAGCAGTGGCCCAATTGGAAAAGATCATTGCCTATGAAGGGCCGGGCAATATCGCCGCTATTTTGCTTGAAGGCGAATCAGGTTCATCCGGTTGTTTGAAATATCCTGTGGGTTACTTAAAGCAGGTAAGAGCGATCTGTGATCAACAGGGGATCTTACTGATCATAGATGAGGTGATGAGCGGCTTTGGGCGAACAGGCAAATGGTTTGGTTTCGAACATCATTCGATTGTACCCGATATGGTTGCAATGGCCAAAGGTCTTACCTGTGGTTACCTGCCCTTTGGCTGCCTGATGGTCAGTGATAAGATTGCATCCAGGTATGACGATGCGATGTTACCACTCGGGCTTACCTATTCTGCGCATCCCGTTAGCTGCGCAGCCGCATTGGAAACATTACAGATATATGAGACCGATCACCTGATTGAGAATGCAGGAACAATGGGCGAATACATAAACGAACAAATGGAATTGCTCAAACAAAAGCATACCTGTATCGGCGACTGGCGCAATACTGGTCTATTGGGTTGTATTGAACTGGTAAAGAATAAACAAACCAAAGAGCCGATGGCCCCGTTTAATGCCAAACCCGATGAAATGGTGGTGATGAATAAAGTGGCGGCGAAGATCAGGGAACTGGGCATGCATACATTTGTAAGATGGAGCTATATTTTTATTGCCCCTCCGCTTATCATTACCAAAGCCCAGGTTGATGAAGGTCTCGCCATTATAAGCGAAGCATTGCTGATAGCGGACCAGTATAGTTTATAGTTTTTGGTTCTTAGTCTATAGTTCTTTAGATCAATTTTTCTTTACAAATCCGATCGTACGTTTCAATCCAAAGAACTATGGACTAAGAACTAAGGACCAAAAACTCAGCATTCGAAACTACTACGAAACATTCCCTTGCCCATATCCTTTTATAGTTGCATTTTTGCAGGGTCGGACTGGAAAGGACTGGCTCAACTAATTGTCAATCAATAGTATACTATGAAAAAATTCTTTAAGATCACCGGCATCACGCTTCTTATTCTTATCGCCCTTGCTTTTTTGATCCCTTTGTTATTTAAAAAGCAAATAACCGAACTGGTTAAAAAAGAAATTAACAAAAGTCTTACTGCAAAAGTGGATTTCAAAGACGTGAGCCTCTCACTATTCCGTCATTTCCCCAAAATATCGATCAGTCTCGATGAGCTTTCTGTAGTGGGCACAGGTGTATTCGCAAAAGACACCCTGCTATCTGCAAAAACACTGGATGCCTCTGCTGATATAATCAGTGTAATAAAAGGAAAGAACATAAAAGTATCCGGGGTATTCCTTCAATCACCACGCATACATGCCCTGGTCACAAAAGAAGGCCAGGCAAACTGGGATATAACCAAAAAAAGTACGGATACAAGCACAGCAGCAGCGGTGGATACGGCTGCTTCTGAATTCAAAATGACGTTGAAAAAATATGCTATCAGCAATGGTTATATTCAGTATAAGGATGAAAGCAGCGATATCAATACCGAAATATCCGGCCTCGATCATGAAGGCAGCGGCGATTTTACAGCAGATGTCTTTACATTATCGACCAGCACAAAGGCAAAAGAAGTCAACTTCACGTATGCAGGCATCCCTTACCTGGTAAATACCAATACAGCCATTGACGCAGATATACAGGTTGATAATACGAATAGCAAATACAGTTTCAAAACAGATGATATAGTATTAAATAACCTGAAACTGGCCAGCAATGGTTTTTTCCAACTGGTGAATGATAGTACCTATAATATGGATATCAATTTCAATTCTCCAGCCAATGATTTTAAAGATATTCTTTCATTGATCCCTGCGGTGTATAAATCAGATTTTGATAAAATTAAAACAAGTGGCCAGGCGCTGTTCAAAGGTTTTATAAAAGGAGTATACAGTCCCCAGCAATTGCCGGCTTATGATGTGAACCTCGATATCAAAGATGCTTCCTTTCAATATCCCGATCTTCCAAAGCCTGTAAAAAATATTCAGTTTGCATTACATGAAGCCAATATAGATGGCAAAATGGATAATACAGTCATTGATCTTTCCAAAGGTCACCTGGAAATGGATAATGAACCCTTTGATTTCAGGCTCCTGTTCAAAAACCCCGAGACGGCTAAATACATTGATGCCGCGGTAAAAGGAAAGCTTGATCTTTCCCAGGTATCCCAGTTTGTAAAACTGGACGCGGGTACCAAACTGGCAGGCATTGTACGGGCAGACGCATTTGCCAAAGGCAATATGTCTGCACTGGAAACACAACGCGGCCCATTCAGCGCCGGTGGTTTTTTTGATATCACCAATCTCTTTTATTCATCAGCTGATTTTCCACAGCCTGTTCAAAACGGCACCATCAAAGTACAGGTGGAAAACAGTGGCGGCATAGCCGATAATACGAACATCACTATTCCTGCAGGACATGTTGAAATTGGTAAAGACCCGGTCGATTTTACATTGCAATTGAAGAACCCGATGTCCGCTATCAATTTTGACGGAACAGCAAAGGGAAGATTCACCCTGGATAATGTAAAACAGTTCACCACTCTTGAACCGGGCACTACGCTGTCAGGCATACTGAATGCGGATATCAAATTTGCCGGCAATAAAACCGCGATAGACAAAGGAGAATATGACAAGATCAATACCAGCGGAACTGCCAGTCTCAATAATGTAAAGTATGTTTCCAAAGACTATCCCGGTGGCATCAGTGTACCCGTTGTCAATGCTTCATTTAACCCGCAGTCTGCAACAATCAGTAATTTTTCCGGTAGTTATCTGCAATCCAATTTCTCCGGTAATGGAACGCTGAACAACCTAATAGGTTACGCGTTGAAGGATGAGCCGTTGAAAGGAGTGCTGAACGTTTCAGTAGACAAAATGAATCTTAATGACTGGATGGGAACTGAAGAAGCGCCTGCCGGTACAACGACACCAGCAGCGACTACTACAGCCGCCGATCCTTTTCTTGTACCCGGCAATCTCGATATTGTATTAAATGCAAAAGCCGGACAGGTAACCTATGATAAAGTAGCTTACAATAATATCAATGGCAGCTTACTGCTGGCAGATGAAACAGTGAAACTGCAAAATATAAACCTGGATGCACTGGACGGCCAGATGACCCTCAATGGCTCCTACTCTACCAGGCTCAGTAAAAAGGATCCCGCCATTGCCATTGCATATGATGTAAAAGGTCTTGACATCCAAAAAACATTTCTTTCCTTCAATACTGTGAAAGCACTAATGCCCATCGGACAATTCCTTTCAGGCAAACTATCTTCACAATTATCCATGAATGGTAAACTGAATGGCAATATGATGCCCGATCTCGCAACCCTGACCGGCAAAGGCAATTTATTGTTGCTGGAAGGCGTGCTGCGTAATTTTGCCCCGCTCGAGAAGATTGCTTCTACCTTACAGATAAATGAATTAAAAGAGATCACTGTAAAAGATATTAAAAATTATATAGAGATCGCTAATGGCATGGTACTGGTAAAACCCTTCACCATAAAAGTAAAGGACATTGAAATGCAGATCGGTGGTACACATGGCCTGGATAAAACCATTGATTATATTGTAGCGATGAAACTGCCGCGCAAATACTTGGGCGCGCAGGGAAATAATTTGCTGAATAATCTTGCCACACAGGCAAACAACAAAGGTATTGCGGTGAAATTGGGAGAAACAGTGAACCTCAATATCAAACTGGGTGGATCGATGACAAATCCTTCCATCAAGACAGACCTGAAAGAAGTGGCTGGTGATGCCGTAGAAGATCTGAAACAGCAGGCCACTGATTTTGCACAGGCCAAAATCGATAGTACAAAAAAGACGATCAAAGATTCTGTAAACGCAGTAAAGAACCAGGTTGTAAACGATGTAAAAGAAGAGATCAAAAATAAATTGTTTGGTAAAGACTCTACACAAAAAACAACGAATCTCGATTCTACCAAAAAGAACACAGAAAAGACGATCAAGAATACGATCAACAATCTTTTAAACAAAAAGAAAAAAACAGCGGCCGACTCTACAAAATCCAATTGATAATACTTCATAAAAGAAAAAGGACCGGTCATAGAAATGAACCGGTCCTTTTTTTATTACCACTCATCTATCGCATTTTTGTTTTAATCCCCTGTGGTAATTTAACTTAAGACTACTCGTCTAAGAAATCAGTCTTTCAAACACTAATTGATCGACGCCGCGCGATTGGCAGACGAAGTTCTCCTGCTAGCATCATCAAGGGTACCATTACCGATAAACTTGATCTCAGCCGGGGTTGTTGCAGATCCGGGAATACCAACCAGTAACACCGTGTATACTTTTTTCTCTTCCACGGTGATGGTCCTGCTCACATCAATGTTACTGCTGTTCTTTACTGCAATGCTAACACTGCCCGCGCTTACAGGTACAAAATTGGAAACCGTAGTGAAAGGAGCGGGATCATTTATTACATTACTACCATTTGCTGTAATAGTAACGGTAGGTGCGGAAACAGAATCCGGGATCGCGTTCACATAACGGATAAATGCCTGCCCTGATGAACCTGCAAGTGTATCCACATTATCATTCACCACAATATTCTTGTAATTACCGGCAGCGCCTAAGAGGAATACAGAATAATACTTATCTGCCTCAAAAGTTCCTGGAGCTGACGCGATCGTTCCAGCGGAATTAAAATCATAGGATTGTACCTCGCGTGCGCCGGGGTAGATTCCAAGATAAGCACCTGTATAATTAGTATACGCCAATGGTGCATTAGTAAGATTGCTACCGGACAGCGCAAAGCCTACAGAAGATTTGTCAGGAGACAGGTTGAATGCCATTAAACCAGCAACCGGGATATTGTTATTATCATTATTATCTTTTTTACACGACAAAAAGATGATGCTGCTCAATAAAATTACTGCTACTGCTATTGCACCCGAACGGATAGATGAACTAAGCTTGATCATAATTACTCATATTTAAATTAAAAAAAAGGGTTATGAGCAATTGGTTATTGGTTGGGCCGGAAACTATAACCGGGAAAGGATCACAAAAGGTGAAAAAATGATGCCAGAAGGGATAAATAAAGCAATAGTAGTAAACGTTAAGAGCGCCTTAACAATAGCAGCATTTATCTGCCTTATCAGTAGGTGTCCGAAATAAATTGGTAGCTCCTATATGTCGATAGGGATTTCAAAGGAGCTAACAGGGAAAATGAGCGAAGGAAGAACTTAGCTATTTGCATAGGATTGAGCTAAGGAGTGTTTTTACTGTGTGAAAACAGTCAACTACAACATGACCCTATTAAAAAACACTTTTGAGATGGCTCCGAGCAAAAATGATTTTATCAATACCAGGGAATTTTGAATTCGCATTTATGTATACAATGAATTTATTATTATCTATAGTTGACCAAGGTCAGGGTTGTTGGGTATGATGTTTTGCTGCAAACATATCGCCCTTCTATATATGTAAGGATGCGTCCATATCTCTCTGAAATTAACCCGACCAGGTCTTAACTAAACGAGAATGGTATCTAATATCTATTAAAAAATAAAAGGTATCAGAATTACCCGTATACTATAATTGTCACATCCTAGATGTGCAGATGAAACAACCTTAGTGATGAAAAAAAAATCAACCAGGCAGATAAAAAAAAGCATTATGCAGAAAAAATCAAGGTTTTCCCTGAGACCTTGCTACCCGTTCATTGTTCAGCATCGGGAAATTTTTATACACTTCCTTTCTTTTTTCTACGTTCTTTTTTCTCCAGGTGGTTATCTTCTGCCTCATCCATTGAATGAGAGGAAAACAGGTCTTTCTCCTTTTCCGCTTTCTCGGATAGCT
>CAZGSG010000074.1:0-22029 GCA_964528095.1 uncultured Terrimonas sp. | reverse complement strand
TTGCCCGGGTAAGTTTTCGCCAGGGATCAATATCGTAAATAACGGTACTACACCACTCACCTCTTTCACTGATACTGTGACTGTTGGTGCACGTGCTCCGATCACTCAAACATTAACTGTAAATATTCGTACATCCAAGTCGCAAGTAGCTGCGTTAACTCCACAGGCACTTGTTGAAGGAGGCAACACGTTCACCTTCGTTATTTCAGCGCCTAATGGCGGAGCAGATGAAAATGCAGGCAATAATACAAGCACCACTACGGTAGTTATTGCAGGTCCGGCAACTCTTCCCGTTACTCAGAATTTTGAGTCCGTGTTCCTGCCAACAGGATGGTCTGTGTTTAATCCGGACGGTGACAATACCTGGGTATATGCTACCCCTGGAACAGGTGGTGCAGGTTCAAGAGCTACAGCTATCGATAACTATAGCAATGCAGGCAGCCTTGACCATTTTGATGATTACAGAACACCAAAGATCATTACTACCGGCTTACTGGCAACTGACTCTATATTGATCACGTTCGATCTGGCACATAAGAATTATCCAAACGCCAATGACAAGCTGGATGTACTGGTATCCACTGATTGTGGCGCCACCTTTACATCACTGTATAGTAAGTCGGGAACGGCCCTTGCTACGGCAGGTTCTTCTACTGCGGGCTTCATACCTATTCCTTCTGACTGGAGAAAAGAAAGAATCGCAATAGGAAACAATATCTTCGGTGCAGGCCAGATACTGGTAGCCTTCAGGAATACCAGCGACTATGGTAACCTGGTATGGCTTGATAATATAAGCGTGGCAGTGAAACCGAATAAGGATCTTGTTGCAAGCGCTATCGGAAGGCCAGCGGCAACAGAATGCGCTCCACCATTTGCCCCTTCATTTACTGTAAGGAATGCAGGCGGAGAAACTGTTACCGGATTTAAAGCAGGTTATATACTGAATAACGGAACACCCGTAATATCCGGTTATAATATTTCACTTGCACCAGCTGGCGGAACAACAACAATTACATTCCCTACTATTACTCCTGCAGCAGGTTCTAACACGATCAAGTTCTTCGTTAGTGATATGATCACTGCTACCCCTGGGGTGGATGGTACTCCTGCCAACGATACCCTTACCCGGACATTCGTTGTGCCAGTGACTGTTACTAACATCTCAGAAGGTTTTGAAGGAAACTTTGTTCCAACAAACTGGGCGCTTATAAATCCAAACAATAACAATACCTGGATAAAAGCAGCAAGCGGTAAAGCAAGCTCATTCTCTGCGTATATTGATAACTGGACAGCTGATTTCACCGGCCAGCTGGATGCCCTGCAATCACCTCCTGTAAGAACTGTAGGAGCGGATGGTCTTACGATCACCTTTGATGTTGCACACAAGAACTATCCAGGTTCACTTGACAGGCTGCGGGTACTTGCTTCAACCGATTGCGGAGCGACATTTACCAGTGTTTATAGCAAGTCAGGCGCCACATTGGCTACCGAGGGTTCTTCAGAAGATATCTTCAATGTAGCAGCTCAAAATGAATGGAGAACTGAAACCATTAATCTTGGTGCAGCATACACCGGCGGAAGCGTGTTATTACAATTCGAAAACAGGAGCGATTACGGAAACAATATCTTCCTTGACAATATCAAGATCACTCCTAAATTCAAGAGAGATCTTCAACTGGTAAGCATATCACCTGATGTGATCTGTACGCCAAACTTTACACCAACAGCTACATTATTCAATGCAGGTACGGAAGCGGTAACAGCCTTCGATATCGCTTATACAATTGGCGCAGGCGCCCCGATCGTTAAATCAGTAACAGGTGTAAACATTGCACCTAACGCGTCTACTACAGTAGCGCTGACAGCAGGCACGCTGGCTGCTGGAGTAAACACGATCAAAGTATATAGCTATACAACTACCGCTGCAAGTGGTGTAGGTGATCAATACCTGCTGAATGATACCATCGTAAGAACGGCTACTATTTCAGCAACACTCCCATTGATAGCTGAAACCTTTGAAAGCACTACATTCCCTCCAACTGGTTGGGCAGTGTCTAATCCTGATGGCGCGCTGACATGGCAAAGAGCGGGCACAGGTAAAAACAGTGCAGGGTCTGCAGCGATCAGGAATTTCATCTATTACTCCAATGGTCAGAAAGATGCATTGTACTCACCGATTCTTGACTATACCGGCGTTGACTCTGTAAAACTTGCCTTTGATCTGTCGGCCACTACCCGTGTACTTGTAGATGGCACAACACCAATGGATACACTGGAAGTACTGGTGACCAGGGATTGTGGTGCAACATTTACCACGGTATATAAGAAAGCAGGATTTGAATTACAGACATTGAGTCCTTTTGACAATTACCAGACTCCAACTGAGTATGCACCTTCAGGCGCAACACAATGGAGAAGGGAAGTAATTGACCTGACTTCATATCGTCCAAACGGTCCTTTACAGGTTATATTCCGTAGCACTAACAATAACCAGAACGATATCTATATCGATAACGTGAATCTTGCCTCAAGGATTTTGCCAGCTAACCTTAAGGCAGCAGGCTATGTAATAACACCGAATCCTTCTGATGGCAGATTCAATCTCTGGTTTGTACAGGCGCCAACGAATCTTAAGTTCATTACTGTACTGAACAGCGCAGGTCAACTGATCTGGAAGAAGGAATACACCGGCAATACGGCCAACGTACTTCCGATCGACCTTACAGGAAAATCCGCAGGTATGTACATCGTGAACATTGGTTATAGCGATGGAAAAGACACGCAGATCAGGATCATGAAGTATTAATCTTTCATTTAATGATAGTGAAGCCCTGGACCTGGTCCGGGGCTTTTTTTTGTGGGGATTGGTGATGGTGGAATTTAGGTGAGATAGTAGATGTTGGATTTTGGATGTTGGATAGTAGATGGTTGATGCACCGATCCGGCACCCGGGTAACTCAGGGGGGAAATTTATCCAATATCTATTATCCAACATCTAAAATCCAATATCTACCATCTAATCACCCCTCTCCCGCACCGCCGCCTGTTAAATTCCGGCCTGATTTTAAACCGAACCGGCCTACCTTTGTTACTTTATAAAACTTATTATGCTCCTTACTAAAGAGATCCCCGTAGCGTTCAGGACCATTGCTGAAAAAGTAAATGCAGGGGTCAGGATAACCGACGAAGAAGCACTTCTATTGTTTGAAAAAGCCAGTGTTGGTTTTGCCGGCAGCCTGGCCAATGTGATAAGAGAACGCCTGCATGGCGATGTGACTTATTTCAACCGTAATTTTCATATAGAACCCACCAATGTCTGTGTATTCTCCTGTCATTTCTGCTCTTACAGCAGGCTATACGCGCACCGGGATGAGGGCTGGGAACTCAGCATGGAGCAGATGCTGGATATTGTAAAAAAATATGACGGAAAACCTGTGACCGAGGTACATATCGTGGGTGGTGTACATCCTAAAATGAACCTGGAGTTTTTTGCTGAATTGATGCGGAAGATCAAGGCGCACCGGCCCGAGCTGCATATCAAAGGGTTTACTGCCGTGGAGCTTGATTATATGTTTCGCAAGGCAAAAATGAGCGTGGAAGAAGGAATGCAGTACCTGCATATCGCAGGCCTCGATTCATTACCGGGCGGGGGCGCGGAGATCTTTCATCCCGAGATCAGGAACCAGATATCCGCAGATAAGATAGATGGCACCGGCTGGCTGCATATACATGAAACTGCGCATAAACTCGGCATGCAAAGCAATGCCACCATGTTGTACGGTCATATCGAAAAATATGTGCACCGTATTGATCATATGAGCAGGTTGAGGGAACTACAAGACAGAACAAAAGGTTTTAATACGTTCATCCCGCTTAAATTCCGCAATAAGGAAAATGATATGAGTCATGTGCCTGAATCCGGGCTGACAGAAGATATGAAGATGTATGCCATAGCGAGAATATACATGGATAATTTTCCGCATCTTAAAGCTTACTGGCCCATGCTGGGCAGGCAGAATGCACAACTCACGCTGTCTTTCGGCGTAAACGATATTGATGGTACCATCGATGACACTACCAGGATTTATTCGATGGCAGGTTCTGAAGAGCAGACCCCTTCCATGAATACGGCACAACTCGTTACTCTTATCAAACAAGCCAAAAGAAAGCCGGTGGAAAGAGGCACCCTGTATAATGTGATCAGGGACTATAGCGATATTGATATAAAGGAGATTGAACTAAACCCGCTGTTAAATTAAAAATGCAAAATTAAAAAGAGTGCCCGAAATAGGGTTCAGGCTTCAGTTTAGAGCGGCTTTTTTTTAATTTTGCATTTTGAATTTTTAATTTTCCAACCGCTTCTTTATTCGTAAATTTCATATGCTAAACTTGCTATATGAAAAAAATATCTTCTATTCTTTCCCGTAAAGGAAATAGTACGGTGTCTGTATCTCCAGGCACTACCGTACTGGATGCCCTTAAGATCATGGCCGAAAAGAATATCGGTTCAGTAGTGGTCATGGAACAGGGTGCCTACAAAGGCATCATCACTGAGCGCGACTATTCAAGAAAAGTGATACTAAAGGGCAAACATTCTATTGACACCAAAGTTTCCGAGATCATGTCATCTGACCTTCCGTCGGTCAGACCAGAGGACAGCATTGATCTTTGCATGTCACTGATGTCTCAAAAAAACATTCGCTATTTACCTGTATTTGACAAAGGAGAATTGGCTGGTATCATTTCCATGAGCGATGTGGTAAAAGAAACGATCCTGGCACAGAAGGAAACGATCAGTCATTTGGAGAATTATATACAGGGGCAGAGTTAATTCAAAATTAAAAATTAAAAAATAGGGTCTTCGGGATCGAAAAGAAATTGGCTCTTTCGGAATTTATTTTTGAATTTTTACTTTTGACTTTTGAATTAACATCAGCATTCCGGCAAACTCAACGGTACATTTATCGCAAGTCCTCCATCGGCCGTTTCTTTGTATTTATAATTCATGTCGAGCGAAGTATCCCACATTGTTTTGATGACGGCATCCAGTGACACTTTTGCAAAATCAGGTGTGCTTTGCAAAGCGAGTTGTGAAGCGGTGATCGCTTTGATAGCCCCCATAGTATTTCGTTCGATACAGGGTATTTGTACAAGCCCGCCGATGGGATCGCAGGTCATTCCCAGGTGATGTTCCATCGCTATTTCCGCGGCCATCATTGCCTGCCGCTGGCTGCCCCCCATCCCCTCTGTAAGTGCTGCTGCAGCCATAGAAGATGATACACCGATCTCTGCCTGGCAGCCACCCATTGCCGCAGATATGGTAGCGCCTTTTTTAAAGATGCTGCCGATCTCTGATGCGGTGAGCAGGAAAGGCACGACAAGGTCGTCCTTATTGCCATTGCAAAAAATAACCTGGTACAATAAAACGGCAGGTATTACGCCCGCAGCGCCATTCGTGGGGGCGGTAACCACTCTTCCAAAAGAAGCATTCTCTTCGTTTACAGCTAATGCAAAACAACTTACCCAGTCAAGTGTATATTTAAAATCATTGCCTCCTTTGCGGATCGCCTCCAGCCAGGTATCCATATCATGATAAGAAATACCTGCGAGTAATTTTTTATTTAATGCTGCGGCCCTTCTTCTTACGTTTAAGCCTCCCGGCAATATTCCTTCCGCATGGCATCCCCTGTAGATACATTCCTTCATCACCTGCCAGATCCTTAACAAACCTTCCCTTGTTTCAGCCTCGGGACGCCAGGCGTTTTCATTTTCCAATACAATCTCATGAATTGCCATCCCCGTTTTGATGCACCAGTGCAGGATATCATCAGATGTATTGATCGGAAACGGTAGTTGTGCGTTTTGCGCAGAGGCATTCTCCTCCCCTTCTTTTTTTACAAATCCACCGCCAATAGAATAGTAGGTTTCGGCTATTTGATCGGAGTTTTTTAGCGTGGCCAGGAAGGTAAGCGCATTTGGATGATACGGCAGTGTTTCGCTAAAAAGAAACTCGATATCCTCGCGCGGATCAAAATCTGTTTCGTGTTTACCTGCCAGGATAATTTTATTCATGGCTGCGATATCATTGATCTTTGACCTGATATTATTCACATCAAAGCTGACCGGGTCATCTCCGCTTAATCCCAACTGTACCGCAATATCGGTTCCATGCCCTACCCCTGTCTTGGCCAACGAACCATATAGTAATACTTTAATATCTGTAACGTCAAATAGTATATTCCGCTGCTGGAGTGTTTGCAGAAAGCGCTGAGCCGCCCGCCAGGGACCTAATGTATGGGAACTGGAAGGCCCTATACCTATTTTGAATATATCGAATGCAGAAATGGGTTCGTATGACAAAGCCTGGGGATTTGCTATCAAAAATACAATTAAAAAGCCTTGAGCCAGTTAAATGACCCAAGGCTGTCGCAGGCAGTATTGGTTACTATTGTACGTCCAGTAATTGGATATCAAAATAAAGTGGTGCGTTGCCGGGGATGATGCCTCTGCCCTGGCAGCCATAAGCAAGTGCAGACGGGATGATCAGCTTAATATGTCCACCCTCTTTTACAAGAGGAATGCCGATGATCCAGCCTTCGATCAGATCACCCAATGCCCATGCAGGATCGTTACCTGTAGTGCGCTCATCGAACATCTGACCATTCAGCAATTCGCCTCTGTAAGTAATAACTATTTTCGAATTGATGGTAGCTGTAGGGCCGCTACCCGGGCTTAAAATCTGGTAATAGATACCGCTGGAATGCGCAGTAGCAGTAATACCCTTGGCGGTTGCATAAGCCTGGATCTGGGAAGCCTCATTGGCTACGGGATTAGGGCTACAACTTTTATCTTTTACACAAGAGGGATTTAAAAATGCTACACCAACCTGGGCGAATAACAACACGATCTTTTTCAATACTATTAATTTTTAGGTCAGATTATACTTTTGAGAGACAACCCATTGTCTTGAATCGCTGCAAGGATACAAAAAAATCAACGCTCTTCTTTCTTTGCCAGCAATTCCCGGTAGTGCTGCTCGTTCATATCCCATTTATGTTTTGCGGAAAATACGGTCATGAATACTACAATAAGCAACCCCGCTATCACAACCAGTAGTACAAGTGAGGACTGGGAACGTATCTCCATATCGGCTCTTTTATACCAGCCAGAAAAGAAATTAAGCGCAATACCTATTACAAATACGACGGACAAAGGCAGTCCTACCGATAATTGCCGGAAAACTTTTTTCTTTTTCAGGCGATTCGTTTCCCAGTAGTCTATGAATTTTTTTTCCTGTTCTGTCCACATAATACTGCAAAAATAAAAGATAGTGCCCTTTACTATTGCATCACCCGTTTGAAATATATATATTGTGGAAATAATTCCAAAGGCTGTGAAAATAACAACCTTACTGGCCCAATACCTATATACCAATAAGCGACTCGACCTAACCGGCATCGGGTCCTTTATCCTGGATCCGGCTGCTATTGTATCCTCTGAAGGAAATAAACAACGGTCCAACATTATAGAAGGCATCAGTTTCATCAATAATCCCCTGCAAAAAGAATCCGCTGAGTTGATCGCATTTGTTTCCGCACAGTCGGGTAAAATGAAAGCCCTGGCGGCCTCGGATATAGATTCTCATCTACTATTAGTCCAGCAGTTTCTGAATATTGGCAAGCCCTTTACTTTCGAAGGCATTGGCACCATCGTAAAATTGAAAACAGGGGGTTTTGATTTCATTCCCGGAGCGATCGCATCCGAAAAGATGAAAGAGTTTACACAAACAGAGCATCCAGGCAGGAACAACCAGGAAGAGACAGGTAAAAGCGGCGGGAAAAACTATGAGTCATTCCTGACCACTCCCAAGAATACTACCGCCTGGCGAAAACCTGTAATTGCAGCATTGCTCATATGTGGTGTTGGACTGGCAGTCTGGGGTGGTTATATTATCTCAAAGAAAAAAACACCTGCTATCATGACAGCAGTACCGGAAGATCCCAAGCCAGCGGCAACTATACTGGTGAGCGATTCCAACGAAATAAAAAAGATCCAGGAAAACAAGGCAGATACTATTCCTGCTGAAAAACCAGTTGAACAAAGTCAACCGACCATAACATCGCCTGATAATTATAAATATATTCTTGAAATAGCCCAGAGTAAAAGAGCTTTTCAGCGTTATAATCAACTTCGCACCAATCAATGGGCGGTGAAACTGGAAACACAGGATTCTCTACAGTATAAACTATACTTACTGCTGCCGGCACTGAATGCGGATACGACCCGTATACTTGATTCGCTGACTGTAATGACAGGAAGAAAGGTTTATATTGAGCATCAAAACTGATGGCCCTTCCCTCTGCACAATTCTGGATAGCACAACTGAAATTGCAATTTCATATAGAAGGCGGTTGGTATAGCGAGGCTTACCGGTCAGCATTACAGTTAGAGCAGGCTTTGCTCCCTTCATCATTTAATGGCAATCGACCTGCCTGCACTCATATCTATTTCCTACTGGAAAAAGGACAGTTCTCTGCTTTTCACCGTATAAAATCGGACGAACTCTGGCATTTTTATAGCGGCGACCCATTGATCATTTATGAAATAGAAACAAACGGAAATATGACAGAGCACCTGCTCGGAAATGATCCCGCGCAAGGACAAACATTATTTTGTATGATCAAAGCAGGTAACTGGTTTGCTTCCCGCGTTATGAGTGGCGGCCAATACGGGTTGGTAGGCTGCACTGTATCCCCGGGTTTTGATTTTGCAGATTTTGAAATGGCGGAAAAAGAAAAGCTGTCACGACAATATCCACAACATGATAAACTGATCGGGGAATTATGCAGGTAAAAGGCATATTTTACTTACCCGTTCATTGACCCTGCTTTCTGTATAAGAAACCCCTGGATAAGCCAGTCTGTGATCATGCGAAGGATCGTATTGCACAGTTGTCTCAAAATATCCCCATATCCATCTCTAATAACAGATTTGTCTTGCCCTTGTGTCCATCCTGCAGAGGTAACTATACTGGCATAGAATTTATGATCATATTGATTAACGGATGGTCTAAAGCTGATTCTGATTACCTATTCTTCATATAAAAAAAACCTCATGATACCTGACAATAATATGGGATTACTGAATGCGCTTAACGAATGTGCAGCAGCCTGTAATCATTGCGCCACTGCATGCCTGGATGAAAAAGATGTTCATTCTCTTACAAAATGTATTAAACTCGACAGGGATTGCGCAGATATCTGTCAATTGATCGCATCATTTGTTGCAAGAGAATCAATACACGCTTTTCATCTCCTGAGAGAATGTGCAGAGATCTGTGAAGCGTGTGCTACAGAATGTGAAAAACATGCTTCGCATGGCATGGAACATTGCAGGGAATGCGCGGAAGCCTGTCGCAAATGCGCGGAAGAATGCATGCAAATGGCTGCCTGACAGATAATGCTAGCGTGGAAAATGAACTATTTTCAGCCGCTGTATGGCAGCCGCTTATCAGGGCAGGCTTATTCCTAACCGGCTGATGACCGCTTTTGGTATTATGACCGGCAGGAACAACGCTCTTTTCTATTTTTTAATTTATTTTCACCGCAATATGCAATCAACAGTGTTTAGCCGGTATCGTCGATTTGGACAAGTTGATCAAATTTTTATGAATGACTAACCATTTATCTGAAAAAATAAGAGTGATCATTACCGGAACCACCGGCATGGTAGGTGAAGGCGTATTACATGAATGCCTGCAACATCCAACCGTGGAGGCGGTGCTGGTCATAAATAGAAAGTCGTGTGGTGTTATTAATCCTAAATTAACAGAGATCATCCATGCCGATTTTTTTAATTTCTCAGCAATAGAAGACAGACTGACCGGCTATAATGCCTGTTTTTTTTGCCTGGGCGTTTCATCGGTTGGTATGAACAAAGATGAGTATTATAAAATGACTTACACACTTACCATGCAAGTGGCCGAAACATTGTGTAAACTCAATCCCGGGATGAGTTTTAGTTATATCTCCGGAGCAAGTACAGACAGCAGCGAAAAGGGAAACTCTTCATGGGCCCGTGTAAAAGGCAAAACAGAAAATGATCTGATGAAGTTACCATTCAGGCAGGTATTTGCATTTCGCCCGGGCTTTATCAAACCTACAAAAGGATTAAAGAATACGAAAAAAATTTACCGCTATATTTTGTGGCTTTTCCCGATAGGGCGCAGCCTTTTTCCTGCCGGCTTTTGTACGTTAAAAGAACTTGGGACGGCCATGATAAATGCCGTAAGCCTGGACGATAAAAGAAAGATCGTGGAAGGAAAAGAAATTATCTCCCTCTCCAAAAAATAACCTGGATTTATATGAGTTCGTAGCAGGTATCATTGAAGGAATAAATTATTCCCCATGTATTTTAGCTAAGTATATTTTTTTGAACTATCGCCAGCAGATCTTCCATTTCAAATGGCTTTGCGATAAAGTCGTCTGCACCAGCTTCTATCGCAGACCCTTCTATATCCTTACTCGCGGATACCATGACAATCGGTATTTTACTGGTATTTTCCTTTTCCTTTAGTTTTTTACAGATATCTCTTCCATCAGTCCCCGACATCCAGATATCCAACAAGAGCAGATCCGGAAGTTCGGTTTCCATTTCCAGCAGGGTGGCTCCGTTGACCGTCTTGCTTACCTCATAGCCTTCCATTTCAAGTATCAATCCTATTACATCCAGGATACCTGGATCATCATCCGCAATCATTACTTTTTTTACTTTTTTCATTTCCAGATTTTCATTGCAGTAATTGGTTTCGGGCGTTGCCTGGCTTACCCCGGTATTCCCCTCTCAGCCACTATCGGCAGGGAAAAACAAAAAGTAGAGCCTTCGCCCTCGTTACTTGTCACCCATATTTTTCCTCCTACCCGTTTAATAATCTCTGATGATATATATAATCCCAGTCCCAATCCGGGAAATGTATGCTGCATATCCCCGCTTACACGATAAAACTGTTCAAAAACCTTTTCCAGTTTATCTTTTGGAATACCTATTCCAAAATCCTGCACACAAAGTTGCACCTCATTATTTTTCAAACTTGTATGTATGATTATCTTATCTGCGTGCGGCGAATACTTGATAGCATTTGTAATCAGGTTGGTAATGACCTGACCTATCCTTTCTTTATCTCCATACACTTTTCCTGCAATACTGTAGTTTTCCAGCAATGTATGTTTGTTCGTTGTGCGTTGCAGATCTTCCACCAGTTCCTTTACCATCTCATTAAAATCAAATTCCGTTTCATTGAACTGCAGTTTACCGGAGTTGATCTTTGTTACGTCCAGCAGATCGCCAATCAAACTGGTAAGACGGTTAATCTGCGCATCCATCTTTTTCATCATAGCCGCCTCGTTTGTATCACCCCGTTTGGTGAACATCTTTTCAAGTACCTGTGTGTATCCTTTTATGCTGGTGACCGGCGTCTTCAATTCGTGACTGGCAATACCGATAAATTCGTCTTTTTGCTGTTGCAGCAGTTTTTGTTCTGTAATATCAACGCAGGCACCGATATATCCCGAAAAACTGCCGTCATGACGATATTGCGGCTGACCACTTACGATACACCAGTGTACAGTACCATCTGAATGGTTGAGCCTCAACTCTACTTCATATAAGTTCCTTGTCAACAGATCATTCATGAATTTTATGGCTGCCTTGTCCCTGTCATCGGGGTGAATAGCAGCCAGCCAACCGGCTCCCAGGCTTTTTTCAAAAGAAAGCCCACTCCAGTCAAGCCAGGTCTGGTTGACATATGTGATCACACCCGCTTCATCAGATATCCATAAAGCTGTTGGAGCAGCAGTAGTGATATTCCGCAAAAGTTGTTCACTATCAGCCAACGCTTTTTTCGCATTAAGCTCTGGTCTCAGATCACGCATCACCGCCCCTATTGCAATTGGATCACCTGTTGCGGGATCATCGATCCTGATGCAGTTATTAAACACAGGGAATATTTCTCCTGTTGTTAGATGGCGTACCAGCATTGTGCCCGACCATTCCCCTTCTTTTATTACAGATGGCAATACTTCGTTCTGCACGAGTTCAAAATGTTCAGGCGCGTGTAATAATGAGATTGGAGTGTTCATCACCTGTTCTTCATTTTCAAAACCCAGCATTTTTCTCCCTGCATCGTTGATATAACTGTTCTTTCCATTCATATTCAGTATAGACATGAGATCTACACTATTGTCAACCAGCGTAATTAGTTTACGTTGTTCTTCTTTTGCTTTATTCTGATCGGTAATATCCAGAAGTATCCCTATTATGCGAACAGCTTTGGTGCCATCATAATATACTTTTCCTTCTATCCTTACCCAGTGTACAGAGTTGTCTGGCCAGATCACACGCGCTTCATACATTAACTGTCCGCTAAGAATAGCTTCTTCATGTGCGGCCTTTCTTATCCCAAGATCATTGGGATGAAAAACTTTTACATATTCGTTCCGGGCTACAGGATCCTTAAACCCGAACTTATTGGCAAACTGCGTAGAGGTGATCATCTCACCGGAAACCAGGTCGAGGTCAAACGTCCCCAATCCGACTGAATCGACAGCCAGCCTGGCACGTTGTTCCGCTTCTTCAATCTGTTTTTTGGCATTTACCTGTTCAGTTACTTCAGTAGCTACGGCAATAACACCGGTAATAGTGCCATTACTTTCCCTAAACGGCTCGTAAACGAAATTCAGGTATACTGTTTCGAGCTTGCCATTTCTCATCAGCGGTGCAGGAAGTTCTGTTCCCTTAAAAGGTTCGCCTGTCAATCTTACTTTATCCAACAAACCCTCAAACCCTAATCCCCGGGCATGTGACAATACTTCAAAGACCGGTCTGCCGATCATTTCTTCCATTGTCTTCCCATAGATCTCGCATAAAGGAGGATTGATCAGATCGACTATGTAATTACTACCCTTGAAAATGGCTATTCCCACCGGGGCCTGCATGAAAATAGAATATAACAATTGCTGCTGCACATGAAGGGCTTCCACTCCCTGTCTCTCCCGTTCAGCCAGTTTATATAACTCGGTTACATTGGCAGGTGAATGAATAAAATAAATGACTTCGCCTTTTTCATCGAGCACGGGTGTATTACTGGTCGTCCAATATCGTTCTTCAAAATCCTCCGTTCCCGGAATAGGTATATCATAACGATAATTGCTCATCACATGCGGCACTTTGTTACTGATCGCCTGTTCAAAGGAGAAAATCGTACGCTCAATATTCTTTGACATATTATCTGTGGGATTGGCTGGAAAAACACCAAATACAGATTTACCGATAATATCCTCCCTTTTTGTATTAGTAGCCCGCAGATAAGCGTTGTTCACATCAAGCATAGTATATACGGGGGCATCGGGAGCAATGATCAGCATGGCTGCTTCACTGTTTGAAAAAATTTCTTTATAGATTGCAGCAGGGACCATAATTAAGTAGCATACTATCAAATGATAACAGTCAATAAAACTACGGGCTAATATATAAAATATTTTCTATGATTCTGTATTGTATGGCCAGGGATTGATTTTTAGCGCAGAGAAGGATATTGTAGCCGTAAGCACAACCATGTAAGAAATTCTGGTTCTATTCAGACCTTCCGCGGCTATTGATTGGGTATTCGTAAAGTAAAGCAGGTTTGTTTATCAGTTGACTCAACGTCAATGGAGCCTTCATGGGCGATCGCTATCTGGGAAGCAATAAATAATCCGAGACCAAGCCCTTTTTGCTGGGCTCCCGCTTCTCCGCGCGAAAATGGTCGAAACAGGTTTTTTATTGCGTGATCGGGAATCTTGTTCCCCGCATTACTTATTGATAAATAAAATTCATGCTCATTGCTACCCGCTGCTATGCTGACAGGCTCATCTTTTTTTCCATAAGACAATGCATTGCTGAGCACATTCGAAAATAATTGCGCGATCCTGCTTCCATCGCAGGTAACGGGCCGGCTTAAATCAAATCTTGTTTGAATCTCACGATCCGGCCATATTACTTTTAGCTCCGCGATGATCTGCTCCAGGTATCCCTGGATCGGTTCGTTTTCTTTTTTGTTAAGTACAATGCCTCCGCCAAGCCGGCCACTCGCAAAATCAAGCATATTCTCCACCAGTCCTTTGATCCTGTAAGAAGAATTCTGGATCACATTGGCAAGTCTTTTTACCTGTTCGCTGCCGGGCATTTGCAATATCAGTTGCGCACTTGTAAGCGATGCTGTCACCGGGTTGCGCAGGTCATGGCCTAAGATGGCTATGAATTGCTCCCGTAGTTCCGCTGTGTTCTGTTCTTCCAGTAAACGATCCTCGCTTAGTGCCAGTTCCTGCATCGCATCAAGGTGAAAAGCGATCAGGTCTGCAAACAAACGAAATGTCCCAATAATATCCTTATTATTGACCCTCGCTGGTTTTGGGTCGATAGCGCAAAGCGTACCAAAGAAATGCCCTCCTTTCAGGATGATCGGTACGGAAATATAACTCTGAAAACCGTAGAGAGCGGGTGTAGCATGCCTGGAGAATGCAATATCTTCTGTGACGTGATCAATGGCTACAATCTGGCGCGTTTGCCGGATCTCATGACATATCGTGGTCTCAACCTTTAGTTCGCCTCCCGGCTGAAGACCAAATTCGATCTCATCTTTTATAGCACAGGCTATCCACCTGTCTTCTGTAACGCGGGCTACTGCAGCAAAGCCCATTCCCGTGTTACGGCAAACGATTTCCAGTATAGATCCTACAGCATCTATATTATTGATGTCAGCAATGTCTTTCAGGAAATTTGGTTCCAGGTTCATCAAAGTACACGTATTTCAGAAAGTGGTGAACAGTAGGTATATAAAGGTATGTATATTATGAATAGTTTACCCAAGTGAACAGCCTATTCGCATTCTTCCCAGGATTTTTTTTTAAAAATCATGGTTTCCCCGGATAAAATAACCCGGGGTTTAGGCATTACTACCTGCATAGGACATCTATCATAGCAGCCGCATTACCTGCCTGGCAATCATACATATTTACGGATGTTGGAAAATCAATGAGCTCCCGGCTATTTGCAGGTGCTAAAGCCAATTGCCATCGCAACAAAGGAACTTTCATATAAATAAATTATGTAATCAACTGGTTCATTCAGATTTATTCCATTACAACTATACATGATCATTGTGCAGGGCCTGTTGGGCGATTTTTTCTGCTACTAAGCGATTCGTCCTTTTACCTGCTACTTCCAATAAGTAAGTTTGAATTCGAAAACATAGCAGGTGAAAATTCAATTATTTCTTTATGTGATGTTTGCCGGTTTGGTAATACACCCTTATGGCGGTAAATACAATGAAGCTGTGGTCTGAAGGATGGCACAAGCCCTGACACAAACAATCGGCAGCAATCACTTTTATTCTATTCAAAAAAAATAAACATGAAGACACTCATCGCCCTACTCACGACCATCTGTATAACTAATGCCTGCCTGGCACAGGACCCCATAGGCAAATGGAAAATAATATCACATACGATCATTTTTGAAGGAAAGAAGATGGATATGCATGCCGCCCTGCTGCAACAAAGACCCTGCGCCGCCAAAATAATGTATGAAATAAATGCTGATGGCACCTACCGTCTCAATGCAGCCACGAGCGGTTGTGATGAAAAGTACAAAAACATCCAGCAAAAATTATATAGCAAAACAAAGTGGAAGGTAACAGGCAACAAGATAAGTATCTCGGCTACCAGTTTTGCAGTGGGACAGAGTTATATCATAAGTCTTGCAGGAAATAAAATGACCTGGGTAGGAACTGATAACCAGGGAACAATTGTGTATCAAAAACTATAAACCATTTTAACAGTATGAAAAAGATGCTTCTTAGCTGTTTTGTTATTTGTTATGCGTTTATCACACAGGCACAGACGCTTTCAAACGGAGATTATTTTATCAAAATCAAGGAAACCGGAAAATACTTTGCCATTGCCGGCGCCGGCAAAGGCAACGGTAGCCGCGCAATACAATGGAATAATGAATATTCCCCGCATTTTATTTTCATACTAAAACACCTCGGCAATAATGTATATACGCTGAAAGCTAAACATAGTGGCAAGTATCTGAGCACCGAAGGAGCTCCCACTGCCGGGGCTAAACTGATACAATGGGACTGGCTTGGCCAGGACAACCAGAAATGGTATATCCTTCCTCAAAAAGGCAGTACCGGATACGTGCTAAGTTGTTACCAGAATAATATGAAAGTTGTTTTGCAGCATTGGAACTCCAACACAACCCCACCCAATGGAGGCTATTTTTTTCTGCAGGGGGATATGAATATGCGATCAATGCTGCTGGACTTTAAAAAGAATGAAGCTAATTAGATCACATCAAATACCCGGCTATCTCTTTATTCTCAGTTATTCATCTAAATCTATTTACTGAGCAGGGCTATATGCCTGATTGCCGGGCCGATTTTTACGATGGTTGTTTATTGCCAAAAAGACCATGCTAAGCAGAACCGTCCATTTCGCCCTTTCCGCGTTCCATAGTTCTGCGCGTGGCATACTAAAAAGCGAAAGTCTCCATGAGGCTTTCCGTTAAATCCCCGTTTGCCTTTTCGATTACCGTTTTTATTAGCCCGGCTCCCTTGGCGTAGTACATTTTTACCATCATGTGTACTTTGGTGCTTGTTGCCGTAATATCAGCATTTATCTCCTGTTCAACAACGATTACATTTGGGTAGCTATTGTTCCCGACTTTCACTGTAACACCTTTTTCCAAAATGGTGTATTTAAACGTTGTTGCATAACCTGCATTGACTTTTTTTTCTGACCAGGAACTACCCTCCGGGCTATTCGTTTTAAGTACAACCAATGTTGTAAAGTTGTTTTTTCCCTGCAATTGGGTTTCATAAGAAGTTCTGCGTTCCGAAGGATTAAATACATTATACTCTTCATAGGAGTTTGTTGTAAATTCTTCATTTTCCTTATGTGAGGAAAGCACTCCATTCTCAAAATTGTAATACTCATACCTCCCATCCAGAAAGGGATTGGTGCAATGCACTAAAAAGCCCATGAATTTTTTCCCTTTAACAATTTTATCAGTCACTTTCTCATAGAGTTTGGTATGCGTCACTTTACCCAGAACAGGATCATCCTCTACATAGGTATAAGTATAGCCATCGCATACCGGGAAGTAATCACATAAAGCAGTTGCCGGAAGTTTTACACCGCTTTTAACTGTCGCGCTGGAATCCTGAGTTTTTATATTTTTAATCCGGCTGATCGATTTCAGTATAGCCATTAACTCTGGAAGATTCTTTTCGTATTCTCCGTTTGTAGAAAACAGAAATAGTTGGGCTATTGTATTTTCTTTTTTTATTGTGACAAAGTATCCCGATTCAGGGTTATCAATTGATCTAAGTTCTAACACCGTTGCGTTTTTAAAATCCTTCACAACCGGTTGTGTACTGGAAGAGAGATCGTTGACTTTATAATTGACGGCAAGCATTTGCTTCATCTGATCAGCTTCTTCTTTGTTTTCATCCGAAGCTCCAAGTAACTTCCCAAATTCTTTTAGTAGCCCACCAACAGCGTCAGTCTTTTTTTCAATTATATTGATCATTAGAGTCATTTCAGACTCATTGCCATTAAGCTTGCTATTCTTCCTGTAAAAAATGGACTTGAAATTACTTTGCTCATTCCCCGGCATCGAATTATCACCTTTTTCCCAGCCATCATTCGGTAATGATAATTTTGCATCCACCTCGTTCAGCAATATGTTTATTACAGGTGCGGTCTTATTGCCCTGCGCCTTTAACTGTGCAGCAATCAAAAAAAAGCAAATTGCCACCCAAGCAGTTTTTATGTGAATATGTGAAAAAAAATATCTCATACCTATCATTTACCATTCAGTTTTTTCTCCACCCCTCACCATCACAAACTCGCCTTTTGTATTTACATAACCCACTTTGGTCAGTGGCCTTCCGTTTCTATCTTTTTCGTCCACTTCAATGCTTACATATGTTAATTTTGACACAGGATCCAGGTAAAATTGGTTATCCTTAATATTTTGAAGTTCAGGAGTTTTATAATGAACAATTGAATTGGTCCTGACATCATAAGTGCCGTAATATTTTCTCAGCAAACTATTATTCCTAAATTCAAATCTTAAGAGCCCGTCCTTGTAATCATATAGCTCAGGTATTAAAACTGGAGATTTGTAGTTATCGCCGTCAAAACCCATTTCGGTAAAGAAATTCCTGGCATTGGTGATCCTGCCAGATTTATGAAGTAAATATCCATTCGCAGACTTTGAATAATCTAAGATAAAGTCTCCAAAAAAACCATAGGTTTTCTGTGTTTCTTTAGTTTGTTTAAACAGTATATTTCCTTTGGTGTCGATAAAAGCCATTAAAAAATCAGCACCGGCATTTGTTCTTACACTAGTAATGCCATATTTAAAATTCGCGGGTTTAATAGTAAACTGTGCCGGAACAATAATTTTGCCATCTCTATCTATTATCCCATATTTTGACTTTCCAAATTCGTCTATTGTGGTGAAGATGGCTACGCCATTGTTAAAACCTTCTATTTTGTCGTAGGTTGGCGGAATCCCCTTGTTCCAGATATTTTTAAACCCGTATAAGGTTTTATCGCCAACTTCAACTGAATAGATTATCACGCTATCCTTTACAAGCAGGAATGGCATGTTTCCATCTTTTTTGATAATCCCAGGTATCGTTAATGACACCCTGTTCCCCAGGTAGTCGATTATGATTAAAGACGAACTGGCTTGCTGTTTATTTTCTTTGAAGAGTACGATGTGTTTAGAGTCGTTAGACATACGATAAGAATAGTCCCCTTTATCTTTAGTATCAAAAACGATTTTTCCTTTACTGTTGATAAAGAAATTATTTTTAGCATCTAACACTCTAAAGAACCCTGTGTAACCGTCTTCATCAGACATACGAAGTATGTTCTCATATTTGTGAAAAGGGATCAGGAAATTGCCTGAAGCATCGATTAAAGCAAATGCATTTCCTTTGGTAATAAGGGCTGCGCCTAAATCAAAGGGGAACATTCTATCACAATCAATATACTTCACATCCGGGGTGAGTTTTCCAGCAAAGTTCATTGTTGGTGAACCCTGAGCACCTATGGAATCAGCTGCTTTTATATTAGCATTGGTGTTTTTCCGAGTGGCGGTATCCTTATTCTTTTTCTGAAAAATACTTCCCAATTTCTCAACGGTATTTGAAGCCTTTTCTGCTTGCTTTAGAGCCTTGTCAGTATTTCTTTGAGCATTCGTGGGTAAAAAAATAAATAGCAGCAATGATATTAAAAACAGTTTATGATATTTTATACTCATACTTTCATTTTCATGTCAAAAAAAACTCCTACGTTTCTAATGGATAGAAAGCGGATGGGAAATGATTATCTGGCAACCTTTTTTTATCAAAGGAATGAAGGAGCTCTTCCATCTGTTCCAGCTTCTTTCTTGCAAGTTTTCCTACTTGCTATAAGTACAATAACATTAGTTTTTCTCAGTCCAATAGTTTATAATCAATTTATTCAAGCCATTTAAAACCTGGTGAGCACGGTCGAATTATCCGGGTAAACCGAATCTCGATCCTGATTAGTTTCATCTCACCGAGGATGGAATTTAATTTAAGAACGTAAATGTCATTTTCCTTATCGACATAGCAAACACTCAATTATTATTCGTAGCTATTTGTTTATTTTTCGTCGCAAAACGTTATTATTGTGAACGAAGCGGTGAGTTTGAAATTTCAGATCATATTTACCAAACCTGATATGCCTAGATACCTTTTCATTTTGATCAGCATCTTCCTCCTTGCAATCAAAGGAAATTCTCAAGTAGGCGGTGCTAATGCCGATTCCTTGAAAACTGCTCTTAAGAACCCCGCACTTCCCGACACTTCAAAAGCATGGTTGTTATTGCAACTCACCAATGCTGTTTTTACAAGTACACCTGATGAAGCAATGAGATTTGCCGATGAAGCATTGGAAATATCAGAGAAAGAGCATTGGGATAAAGGCATCGCTCATTCGTGGCTTACCAAAGGCGGCGTGTATTATCTCCATTCAGATTATCTCGCCGCACTCGATTGTTTTCTCAAAGCCTTGAACTCAAAAGAGTTGACACGCAATGAAATCTTTAAAAGCAAAATTTATAATAATCTTGCAAACCTCTACAGTGACCTGAAGCAATATGAAAAAGGTCTTACCTATTATTTTGAATCGCTTTCAGCGGCGATAACAACCGGAGACAGGGAAAACCAGGCAATAAGTCTTGGGAATATAGGAACCACTTACCAGATTAATAAAAAATATGATTCTGCACAATATTACTATAAACGTGCGCTTGATCTTGCGGAAACGGTAGATAATAAGCGGCTCATGAGTAATATCCTCTGTACTACAGGAGCGCTGCTGAAGGAAACAGGCAAATACCAGGAATCTGTTTTGTATTCTGAGAAGAGTATTGCGCTTGCAAGAGAATCGCGTAATGATTATGTTTTGGCACCCGCGCTTAATAATCTTGCCTGGGCCTATTTGAGCCTGAATAAATATGATAAAGTAGAGCAGTTTAGCAGAGAATCACTGGAAGTAGCTACAAAACTGGAAGTAATGCAATGGAAGTCCGAAGCATGGGAGGCGCTGTTTACTTTATACGAAAAACAGGGTAAGTACGAAAAAGCATTTGATGCGCATAAAACATTTATAAGCCTGCGGGATAGCATAATGAATGACGAAAAGAAGCAGGAGATTACAAGAATTGAAATGCAATATGAAAATGATAAAAAGAACGCGGTCATCAGTTCACAGCATCAAGCTGAAATCAGGCGGCAGAATATTATAAGAAACTCCATTGTCGCAATTTCAGGCATTCTTCTGCTGGCAGGGGCATTGATCTTTTTGTTCTATAAAAAACGCCGGGATGCAGAGTTTAAAAAGCAGATTGTGGAGAGTGATATGAAAGTAATGCGATTACAGATGAACCCTCATTTCATTTTTAATTCGTTGAATTCAATCAGGGAATACATCTCTAAGAATAACAGCGCTGCGGCTGAAGACTATCTCAATAAGTTTGCTAGAATTATGCGGCAAACGCTTGAGAATTCAACATACAAAGAAATACCACTTGCGGAGGATATAAAAAACCTTGATCTGTACATGAGTATGGAATCGCTTCGCATGAACAAAAAATTTACTTATGAAATAATAATAGAAAATGATATAGATAAAGATATTACGCTTGTTCC
Organism: uncultured Terrimonas sp.; assembly: GCA_964528095.1. GTDB lineage: Bacteria > Bacteroidota > Bacteroidia > Chitinophagales > Chitinophagaceae > CAZGSG01. The sequence continues at coordinate 734 of CAZGSG010000074.1, read as the reverse complement.
GCCAATGATTCTTCAGCCTTATGTAGAGAATAGTATCTGGCATGGTATAGCCAAAAAGGAAGGTGTTGGGAAAATCGTGGTCATGATTAAAAAAAGAGGAGAAATGTTGCAATTGTCTGTAGAAGACGATGGCATAGGAAGACAACAGGCCAGCAAATCGGAAAAAAAATCCCTGGGTATGCAAATTACACAAGGAAGGATAGACATTATCAACAAGCTGAAAAACTCGAATGCCACTGTGAAATTATTTGACCAACAAACGGGAACAAAGGTGGAACTTACCCTTCCCCTGGAATTACGTTTTTAAATAAGACTATGATATCTGCCATTATTATTGATGATGAACCGCATTGCACGGATTCCCTGAACCGGCTGATTAATAATTATCATGCAGATTCAGTGCATGTTTTAGCGATCTGTAATAGTTATGAGGAAGGGGTGAACAAGATCAGAAAGATGCGGCCCGAAATCGTATTTTTGGATATTCAGTTAGATCACAGAACAGGAATAGACCTTTTAAAAGAACTCGACCATATCGACTTTAATATCATTTTTGTAACGGCCTATGAGCAATATGCAGTACAGGCTTTTCAGTTAAGCGCGATCGATTATTTAGTAAAGCCTGTTGACCCCGATAGCCTTCAGCGCGCCATTGCCAGAGTGCAAGAAAAAATTTCCGGAAATGCTATGGCGGCAAATTTTGATACATTACTGCATAATATCAAAAACATAAA
>CAZGSG010000073.1:0-22322 GCA_964528095.1 uncultured Terrimonas sp. | reverse complement strand
CAGGGGTTGCGAGTAAAGGTAAACCCCAATCTCTCGAAAACTCTACACTGCGGAGCCGCTCAAGTGGTTTGAATTTGTCCTGTACATATTCATAATCCAGTCCAGTCAGCAGCAGCAGTTTGTTCCTTGCATTTAGTTGTTTTGTATTATTCACCTGGAGTTTAGTCGCCCATCCCCTGTCATCGCCATTATTGATCTTTGAAAATGTATTTACATCATAATTACTTGACGCGACTTCCGCCTTTACGAGGGTATTTTTGTCTAACGCATAGTCAATCCCCAGGTTAACGATCTGCTGTTTCTTTGGTGAAACCAGTACGATCACAGGCTCAAAGTTTCCCTGCTTTACTCCGTTTACAGGTTGTATAAATCGAAACACTTTGCCATTAGCCCCATTAAAATCAGCTACATAGTTACCCGTACCAAACGGAACTTCTGTAAAGGAGAGGTTATATTTGGCCCGTGCGGGATCTGTGGAATAGAGATAAAAAGAATCGGTTCCTGCAGGGGTGTTGTAATACTGGCGTTCATATAAAATTTTACCTGCGGCAAAGCTATCTATTATTGCCGATGGATAATATGCGCGTTGTACACTATCTCCCAGGTCGGCCAGGAATTGTTTTTGCTGGATATCTAATACCTGGTTTATCTGTGAGTTTTTTGCATCGCTGTTATTAAAAGCGCCGAAGCGAAGTTTCAGTTTTTTATTAAAATCAAGTTCCTGCGATAAGTAAAAATTTGCATTGAGATAGTTGCGGTCAGCATATTCAAACTCGACCTGTATCCGGCTATCCTTGGTGATCATTTTTCGCGGGGTAAACGTGATCTCTGCTGTATTGTAATTAATAACGTAATCCTGGTCTTCACCCCGTTGTAATAACTGGCCATCAACAAATACCCTTTCTGTATTGGCAAGTATAATAAAGAAGATCTCATTGTTTGCGCCGGTGAGCCGGTAAGGACCCTGGTTACCTTCCAGGCCCTGGAAGATATTGCGGGTAAATTTTCCTTTTGCTATAGAACCGCTTGCAAGTGTCTTTGATTCTATTTTTTTACCAATATTATTGGTAGTCAGGAATGAAATACCCTGGAGCCGTTTATAAAAATTTAAAAAATAACTTTCATTTTGCCGTATATCGATATCGCCGAGATTAAGTTGCCAGTTTTTTTTGCTGAACTGCAGGAATACACGATCAAACTCATTGAGCTGTTGTGTAGACCCATCTGGTTGTATAGGTATATTGTTATCGGTAATAGCGGCCTGGATCTCGATGCTATCGCCCAGCATTCCACTTAACTGAAAGTTCAATGTTGAATTCACTACCGCATCCTGGCTGTTTCCAAAAGCGATCTGCCTGCCAAAGCTTCCTTCCGCTTTTACCGAACCAAAATTAAAGATCCCTTTTTCCGCCGCGCTCAGTTCATTATTGAATTCATAAGGTTTCAGTGACATATTGCTCATGATGCTATCATACTTCATCCGCTGTACTACCGGGTTTAATTTGAAAGGAAAGACCCGGTAGGTAATATGAATACTATCACTTGCAGGTTTGTTGATCCAGAAAATACGTCCGTTTACAAAATCAAGACGATAATCCGTATCTGCAATACCCCGAATAACGAAAGTTTTGGGAATGAAGTCGCTGGTATCTACCTGGAGGACATCACCTAGTAAGGAAAAGAATTTATAGCGGAGAGTCGGGACGCTTGGAATAATAATTTGCGCAGGATCGTGAGCCATAGTAAGGAGCGACAATAAAAGGGCCGATAGGACAATTGATATTCTGCGCAAAACGCTCAATAGCAGTGAGTTTATACACCAAATCGTAAAATTCGGTCTTTTTATTGCATGAAAGCAAGCCCATGGTCTTATTTCGGATAAAAATGATGAAATTTGAACCTATTAAGGTTAAGTGACTACTGCATGAGAAAAGTTTATCTGTCTATCCTCCTGGGGATTATTTTGCATTCCGGCTTCGCGCAGCAGGGAAACACTTGGTATTTCGGAAATAAAGCAGCACTTGACTTCAATCAAGGGGCTCCCACTGTTTTGTCAAATAATGTCATGCGGGCAAGCGAGGGTTCGGCCAGTATCGCCGACAACGATGGTAAATTACTTTTTTATTCAAATGGACTACAGGTCTTCAACCGGAAGCATGAATTGATGCTAAACGGTGATAACCTCGCAGGAAATAGCTCTTCTCTTCAGGCATGTGTTATCGTTCAGGTGACTGGTAATGATAGTATGTATTACTTATTTACCACAGATGCTTTTGAAAATAATTTCAAAATAGGATATACGTATTCTATTATCAATCTTAAAAGAGATAATGGCTATGGAGAAGTTATTTCCAAGAATAATATATTAACCACTTCCTGCAGCGAACGACTCACTGCGGCAAGACATGGCAATGGATCCGATACATGGATCATTACCAATGATAATTCTTCAAATGTATTTCGCTCCTGGCTTATGACCTGTAATGGCCTTAGTTCAGTTCCAGTAACATCCACAACCGGGGATATACTCAATGATGATGTGATCATGAATATAGGAATGATGAAAGTAAGTCCCGATGGAAAAAAATTTTGCCAGACAAATTATCCTGTACTAAATGAAATAGGCGGCCAGGGAAATTTTGTTCAGCTATTTGATTTCGATAATCTAACGGGTACTATTTCTAATCCAATCAAAATTGCAAGCGCCGGTGCGTATTATTATGGGTGTGATTTTTCTCCCAATTCCCAACTTTTATACCTGCTAAGGTCCACTACAAAAATGATCGATCAGTATGAGATCCGTTTAGCACCAGCGGCTGCCATTCTCGGATCAAGAATAGAGATCCCGGCGCAACTGGATCTTACGGGTATTCAACTGGCGCCTGATGGCAGGATATACCTGAGTAAAACCTCCGAGTTTCTGAGTATTATTAATGCTCCAGATGTAAAAGGTACCGGCTGTAATTATGTGAGTAATCAACTCAGCCTGTCTCCGGGTTCATCAACTCTTCAGTTGCCTGCTTTTATGAATGACATAAACATAGATCCTTATAATACTTTTACATACGATATCGCAGACACCTGCGATGGGCTGGTACAATTGAACGGATTTACCAATATCATCGGAAGCACGCAATGGCGATGGGATTTTGGGGATGGAAGCCCTGTTTCAGTATTGCAAAATCCCCTACATCAATTTACTCCATCCAACCGATCGTATAGAGTGACACTGACGATCAGTAATGCACTTTCCTGTAGTCGCCAGTTTCGTATAACCAAAACAGTAGAGCCCCGGGGTGTTTCTTCAATTATTGATTTCTCTATTACTGAAAAATGTGATTCAGGATATGTAAGATTCACCAATCTTGTAGCTGATGCTGATAATATGCCTGGCCGTTTTGAATGGGATTTCGGGGATGGCGAAACATCTACAGACATTCATCCTGTGCATACTTATGCGACTGCCGGAGATTATAAGGTTCAGCTTAAGCGGCTTGGAACCTTGTCCTGCCTGGATGATTCGGTCAGCAAGGTATTCAGGTACACTGTTTTTTCCATTAATATATCTACCGGGAAAACGGTGCTGACGGGGGATCCTGTGCAACTATTTGCCAACAGCCAGGAGAAAGCAGGTTATAAATGGACGCCATCAACATCTTTATCCAATGATACAATCTCCTCACCTATCGCAATCCCCCTGTCGGATACTTATTATAAAGTGACAGCAACGAATACGAAAGGTTGTATTGTATCGGATTCTGTACTGATTCGGGTAGACCCCGTCAATGATATATTTATTCCTACCGCTTTTACACCTAATGGTGACGGGAGGAATGATCAATTGATACCATTTTTCCCCACTACTGTTATGCTCAAAAACTTCCGGATCTATAATCGCTGGGGACAGGCAGTTTTTTCATCTACTGCACGAGGCCATGGTTGGGATGGAAAACTAAATGGAATCAAACAATCTCCTGGAGCTTATGTATGGTATTTTATAGCCACGGATGCAACAGGAAAACAAATAGAAAGAAGAGGGACATTGATTCTTTCCCGATAGGGATTACACACGGAATTGTTAGGGAGAAGATACCGCCTATTCGTTTTTACACGGAGCCACGGGTGATCATTCTTTCGTTAGTAAAACGAATGTTTATTTGAACATACTAAATATTGATCTTCGAAATAAGGAGGCACGGATTAGATCGATCTTTTCGAATTACTCCGTGCCTCCTTATTTTAAAATACGACCCGCTACTAGTTTCAAAAAAAGAATTATTTACTAACGAAAGTATGATCACCCGTGCCTCCGTGTAAAAACAAACTAAAAACCTCTCCCTAAAAAAAATTGATCCAGGCGCCAGGACTTTGTAATTTGCTGGTCAATGTTTAGACTAACCAGCATATTTGCAGGCATTTTATTGCTCTGCGCGCCTTTAGTTATACAGGCACAACAAGATTCCAGTGTTCGTACCACAAAAGGCTTCAGTCATGCGGCAGCTTTCGAGATCAGCATTCCAATAGGGGCTTTTTCTTCTTCTCATATTGCAGGAGCAGGATTGGAATATTCCTGGTCGCGCCACCGGTATGGGCAGGATGTGTACCCAAAAAAATTACTTGGATTAACTGTACATGCCGGGGGGAGCTATTTCCTCGGAAAAAATCAAACTGTGGCGGCTAATGATTTCAGGTTCGGTGGATATACTTATCTGCATGCGTTGGCTGGCATCATTTATAACCCTTTCAGTGATGCGAATGTATCGCTTGTCGCAGGACCGGGAATGGGCATTTACAAAGGAAATAGTGAAATGGGATGGGTAGTAAAACTGGCGGGTAATTATTATTTCAGGGAAAAAATAAGCATCGGACCAGCGGTGATGTACCGCAAACATGCGGGCTCCGAATCTCTCTGGTCATTAATGATCCGTGCTGTGTATACATTCCGCTAAACGGCGTACATTATTTTTCCGAGATCAACCCTGCGCTGATATAGTCTGCATTCAACCGGGAAATATTCATTACGGAGATCTCTTTTGGACAAACAGCTTCACATGCTTCGGTAAACGTACAGCTGCCAAAACCTTCTTTATCCATCTGCGCTACCATTCCAAGTACCCTTGTCTTTTTCTCGGGAGCACCCTGGGGTAATAAAGAAAGATGCGCCACTTTTGCACTCAGGAAAAGCATGGCAGAAGAATTTTTACAGGCTGCAACACAGGCACCGCAACCTATACAGGCAGCGGCAGCGAATGCTTTGTCTGCTTTATCTTTCTCAATGGGAATTGCGTTTCCATCAACAGCATTACCTGTATTTACCGAGATATACCCGCCTGACTGTATGATCCTGTCAAATGCGCTACGGTCTACAACAAGGTCTTTTACAACGGGGAAAGCATTCGCTCTCCAGGGCTCTACCACTATTGTGTCGCCGTCTTTAAACGCGCGCATATGCAACTGGCAGGTGGTGGTAGCGTGCCAGGGACCATGTGGGCGGCCATTTACATACATGGAACAGGCCCCGCAGATACCTTCCCGGCAGTCGTGATCAAAAGCAATCGGTTCACGCCCTTCGTGAATCAATTGCTCATTTAATACGTCAAACATTTCAAGGAAAGACATTTCAGACGAAATATCCTTCACACTATATGTCTCAAAACTTCCTGCTGATTGTTGGTTTTTCTGTTTCCAGACTTTCAGCGTGAGATTCATTGAGTAATGCTCCATATGTTAATTTGAAAATTTGGTAATTTGATAATTTGAAAATGAAATGGTCGTTTTCAAATGTTTCTTTTACTTATTTTTTGATTAAGAAATGATCCGGGATAAAATTTTTACGATTTCATCCAGATCGTTCCTGAATCGTTGTTAAAAAAATAACCATCGCTTTTTTTCACACAATATCAACCAATACATTGTTTCACTTGCTTCCTTAGCCGCTATTTTCATTTTATGAATGAAATCAACCTTGCTTTCCGCATTCTGGGCCTCAAATATATTCGCTCCTATCGAAGTCGAAGAACGTAAAAGCTGCCTCGCGATCGTATATTTTTTATGTTGCTCTAATAATTCACAATACTTGACCATCAATAAAGCAAAGGCTATTGTCTTCTCTACTATCACATTTTCCTTATCACTCCTCATAACCTAATATTCACGTATTCGACCCCAGAATAAAACTTTAAAATATAGTGACTGACAACATTTTCAAATTATCAAATCACCAAATTTTCAAATTCATCACTTGTAATTCCGCTGACTAGGCTTTATCAACTCATACTTCAATTCTTCCTTATGCAATTCCCAGTCGCTTTCTCCTTTATATTCCCAGGCTGATACAAACATGTATTCTTCATCATTTCGTCTGGCTTCGCCTTCTTCTGTCTGGCTTTCTTCGCGGAAATGACCACCACAACTTTCATTCCTGTTCAATGCGTCTTTACACATTAGTTCACCCAGCTCGATAAAGTCGGCAACACGGTTTGCCTTGTCCAGTTCAGGGTTCATTTCTTCAATACTTCCCGGAATACGGACATCCGACCAGAACTCTTTTTTTAATTCCTGAATTTCGGTGATCGCTTCCTGCAACCCTTTTGCATTACGGGCCATACCACATTTTTCCCACATGATCTTGCCCAGGCGCTTATGAAAACTTTCTACTGATTGTTTGCCTTTTATGTTCATCAGTTTTTCTATTCGCTCCTTCACTCCTTTTTCTGCTTTTTCAAAAGCTTCATGTGAAGTGGCAATAGGTTTTACACTGATCTCATTTGCCAGATAGTTACCAATGGTATACGGTATCACGAAGTAACCATCGGCCAGTCCCTGCATAAGCGCAGATGCGCCCAAGCGGTTAGCGCCATGATCGCTGAAATTGGCTTCGCCTAATGCGTATAATCCTTTTACATTCGTCATCAGTTCATAATCTACCCATAATCCACCCATGGTATAATGCACGGCCGGATAAATGCGCATAGGCACTTCATATGGGTTTTCACCGGTGATCTTTTCATACATATCGAAAAGATTACCATATTCTTCTTTTACCACTTCTTTACCCAATCTTATCAGCGTGTCCATATCCGGGTTGTCGATACCCAGTTTATTGGCCTCTACTTTTCCGTATTTGTTGATGAGGTTGTATTTGAAGTCGAGATATACAGCTTGTTTGGTGGTACCTACACCATACCCGGCATCACATCTTTCTTTTGCAGCTCTTGAAGCTACGTCTCTTGGAACAAGGTTGCCAAATGCAGGGTAACGTCTTTCCAGGTAATAGTCTCTTTCTTCTTCAGGAATATCATTCGCCTTTCTTGTATCATTTTGTTTTTTCGGTACCCAGATACGTCCATCGTTACGCAATGATTCCGACATCAATGTCAGCTTGCTTTGGTGATCACCAGTGACAGGTATGCAGGTTGGATGTATTTGCGTAAAGCAGGGATTACCAAAATAAGCACCGGTCTTATGGGCTTTCCAGGCAGCTGTTACATTACTACCCATCGCGTTTGTGCTTAGATAAAAGACGTTGCCATATCCACCCGTGCACAGTAAAACGGCATGACCGAAATATCTTTCCAATTGACCGGTAACAAGATTACGACAGATAATACCTCTTGCTTTATCATCGACCATCACGATATCAAGCATCTCATGGCGGGAGTGCATTTCTACATTGCCCAATGCTACCTGTCTTTCTAATGCCTGGTAGGCACCTATCAATAATTGCTGGCCAGTCTGCCCGGCCGCATAGAATGTTCTTTTTACCTGTGTTCCGCCAAACGAGCGGTTATTTAATAGACCACCATATTCTCTCGCGAAAGGAACGCCCTGCGCTACACATTGATCAATGATATTGGCGCTCACTTCAGCCAACCGGTGCACATTACCTTCGCGGGCACGATAGTCACCACCTTTGATTGTATCATAAAATAAACGAAAAACAGAGTCTCCGTCATTCTGGTAATTCTTTGCGGCGTTGATCCCTCCCTGGGCTGCAATGGAGTGAGCACGACGGGGAGAATCCTGGAAACAAAAAGCTTTCACTTTATAGCCTAATTCACCCAATGCAGCTGCTGCCGAAGCACCAGCCAGACCCGTACCTACGATGATGATCTCCAGTTTCCTCTTATTGGCAGGGTTTACCAGGTTACAATGTCCCTTATAATCTGTCCACTTTTCTTCTAATTTTCCTGAAGGAATTTTTGAATCGATCATATTCAATTTGAAAATTTGAAAATGTACAAATCTGAAATTGTTTTTTGTTATTACACTAACCTCTTTTCGCTTTCCTTTTCATCAGTGCGCCTGTTAGTTATTGGAGACCCAGCCAAAATACATAGCAACCGGCATTGATGCAAGCAGTAATGGAATGAGAATTGAAAACGCCGTTCCGGCTGCTTTTGCCAGTTTTATATATTTACTATTCGACACTCCAAGTGTTCTGAACGCGCTTTGAAACCCATGCAATAGGTGCCAGGCCAATGATACGCAACCCAGCACATACAATACCACCACCCAGGGGTTTTGAAACACTTCTACCATTTTTGCAAACAGGTTATGGGTTTCCATATCTCCATACTGAACTGGTTCCAGGTTTTGTGTAATGCGGGAAGGAACCCAGAAATGGCCTACGTGCACAATCAGGAAAATAAGGATCAATGTGCCAAGAAAGGTCATTGATTTACTATACCATTTACTACCCTTGCTACCCATTGGTACCTGGTAACCTGTTTTTCTTTTTGCCCGGTTTTTTACGGAAAGAACATATCCCTGTATAATATGCATGAAAAAGAAAATAAACAAGCCGATCTCAAGAATACGGATGACAACCGTAGATCCCATAAAATGAGCAGCTTTATTGAACATCCTGCCGTTATCAGTGGGGTCAAAAATCGGAAGATCATTGTAAATACATGCATTAAGCCCCGCATGTATGACCAGGAAAGCTATTAGAAACAAACCCGTCAACGCCATTACCAGCTTTTTTCCAACCGATGAAGTGAAGAATTCAGACCATTTCATACGCAGACTGTGGGATGGTGATTTAATTTTTGCAAATTTACTAACGGATGACCAAAGAATGACAAAAAAGTTTGAAGGGGGAATTGGCAGAATTTGAGAAATAAACTAGCTCAGTCTCGACATTATATCAGTATCTATTTTTTTGTATAAATGGAATGGCTTATAGGTCCGCCAGTTATCCAGTTCCATTAGTTCAACATACCTGTTCAGCTTCGCTTTTTTGAAATCATATTGTGTTTGTTCCGGCATGTTGAGGCAAACGATCCAGCCATTTTCATCCGACAGTTCTTCATGTAACTCTTCATAATATTCACTGTCGCCGCTATGAAAATTAAGCACGTTCTCTCCGATTAGTACGAATTTATGGATGCCTTCCAGCATGAATTTTTCAAGCACATCCCTTTTTAATTCCATGATATCGTTTTCCACCGCATCATTCCATTCACCGATCATTTCGATGATGGCATATTTTTCTTCATAGTCCGCTATCAGTACTTTTAAGTAAAGCGTACGGCTACCAAAATCATCCCATTGCGGATGGATATAGTAATTATAGACAGCCTGTGAGTATTCAAATTCGGAATAGGTCCTTCCGAAGAAGGGAGAAAGCGGGTCTTCTTCACTCACATAGATATGCCTCCAATTATAAAAAGGTTCTATATTATGCATGGGCTTTTACTTGCCCCAAAGATAAGCTAAGAGGGTAAAAGAGAAAAGGAGTTGAGGATGGTGATCTTTGTTTTATGCTTTCTTTTATTTGTTGGCTACGCTTTATTGAATAGCTGGCGTTTAGTTTTTCAATAAATAGTCTTTCAGCATTTCGTAAGAAGGTTCGATGACAATACTGGTCTTTTCTTTTTGCATAATATCTTTTACAGCATCGGGTAAACTAATTGTCGTGCCGGTTGTTTGCTCTACTGCTTCAGGAAATTTTACCGGGTGGGCCGTTTCAAGGAAAATGCCTTGTTGGCCAGGGTGTGCCTGTAAATATTCATATAACGATAAATAGCCTACTGCGCCATGCGGGTCCAGGATATATTGATGATGATCGTACACATCCCTGATCGTAGTTTTTGTTTGCTCATCGGTGATACTGGTGGCTGACAAATGAGTTTCCAGTTCCGGGAAATAGTGGCGGAACATTTCGAGTATGCGTATAAAATTGCTGGGATTGCCTACGTCCATTGCATTGGACAGGGTTGCAATGGCTTTTTGCGGTTCCAGTTTTTGTGTTTTCATAAACCGGGGAACCACATCATTTGCATTGCAGGCTGCAATAAAATGTGCAACAGGCAAGCCGCAATACTTTGCAAGCAGACCGGCACAGATATTTCCAAAATTGCCACTGGGTACACTGATCACCGGCGGCTGATCTTTATTGGGCCATTGTTTATAGGCAAAAAAATAATAGAATTGCTGGGGCAACCATCTTGCAACATTGATAGAATTGGCGGAGGTCAGGAATAATTTTTCGGTGACTTGCTCATCAGAAAAAGCTTGTTTTACCATTAGCTGGCAATCATCGAAAGTGCCTGTTACTTCAAGTGCCCTGATATTTTTGCCAAGTGTGGTCAGTTGTTTTTCCTGTACCTGGCTCACTTTGCCGGATGGATAAAGGATCACTACTTCCACCCCGTCTACATCATAGAAACCATTGGCTACAGCCCCTCCTGTATCACCAGATGTGGCTACCAGTACGGTGACTTTTGCAGCCTGTCCATTTACGAAATGGCCAAGACAGCGGCTCATAAAACGGGCGCCGATATCTTTAAAGGCAAGTGTAGGGCCATGAAATAATTCCAGTGAATAGGCGGTATCGCTTACTTTGACCAGTGGAATGGGGAAACTGACTGTTTCAGTCACGATGTTAAAAAGCTTTTCATCAGGGATCGTATTTCCTACATAAGGCCGTATTACCCGGAAAGCGATCTCTTCATTCGAAAGATTTTCAAGATTTGCCAGGAGCTCTTTATCTATCTGCGGTGTCTTTTCCGGAAAATACAAACCCTTATCAGGAGCCTGCCCTTTTATCGTTGCCTCTTTGAAATCAACCATCGGGGCATTCTTATTTGTACTATAATAATTCATTGCTGTCACTGTTTTTATTAAATCTGACGGAATCAAAAATTGAGTTCATTAAAAAATACGGAGGCTATTTTTGAATTTTTGAATTTTTACTTTTGAATTTTGAATTAAGAAAGAAAACTACTTCACTACCACCACCCCCTCCTTGCTGATCGTTGTTACATACGTATGATGCTCGATCCCTATCCGGGTATAAATAGCACTCATTACTTTCTCCACTTCACGGGCTGTATGTTCTTCTTTGCTCAACATAAATATAGAAGGACCGGAACCAGAGATACCACCACCTAATGCACCGGCTTCTTTACATTTCATTTTTACTTCATCAAATCCGGGGATCAGGATACTGCGTACTGGTTCTATGATCACATCTTCCAGTGAGCGGCCGATCAGGTCAAGATCATTTTTCAGGAAGCCTGCCACCAATCCTGCAATATTACCCCACTGCTTTATCGCATCTTTCAGCAATACCTGCTGTTGCAAGATCTGTCTTGCATCGGATGTACGCACTTCTATCTGCGGATGTACCACCGTTACATACATGTCAGGTGAAGAGATCGGAATGATGTCCAATGGATGGATTGAACGGATCAGGGTCACACCACCCATGATGCATGGCGCAATATTGTCTGCATGTTTAACACCGGATGCAAGTTTTTCGCCGTTCATTGCAAACTGCACTACTTCCTCTGCCGAAAAGATATTGCCCAATAAATAATTAGCCGCCACTGCCGCTCCTGCCGCGCTGGCAGCGCTTGATCCGATACCACTACCGGGCTTGATATGTTTTTCGATGATCACTTCAAAACCGGTATTGCCGCCTAGTTTTTCCATTACCGATAAAAAAACAACACCTGCCACATTTTTTTCAGGGTCGGTAGGCAGGTTGAACTCATCCCTGTTATGAATCACGACTATGGGACTATCCAGCAACCGTACTTCCATTACATCATACGGTTCTTTCAACGCAAGCCCGAGTATATCGAATCCGCAAACCAGGTTGGCTACTGTACCGGGACAATGAAATTTTATATAGTTAGCACTCATGGCTAAGAGTTAAGGAGATAAAGAAGTGTAAAAGAGTAGTTGAACTATGTTTCTACCTTCTTTTCTTTTTGTTTAATGATGAATGTTGAATTTAAATTTACGGCACAGGGAAAAGTTAAAATAAAGAAATCTCTTTTCCCTTTTTCCTCTTACATCTCTTAGCTGCTGGCGCGCAGGATATCCGCAAACACGCCGCTTGCCGTTACCTCTGCTCCTGCTCCGGCGCCTTTGATCACCAATGGCTGCTCGCTATACCGGTCTGTATAAAATAATACGATATTGTCTTTTCCATATAAATGATAAAGGTCGTGTTTGGGATCAATATGTTGCAGACCCACAGAAGCCTTACCGCTTTCATTGCCCGTTACCGAGCGATGGTAGGATGCAACGAATTTTAATTTATTGCCTCCGGCATTTGCTTCTTCTACCAATTTCCTGAAATGCGCTTCCTCTTTACCCATTTCCCTGTAAAAATCTTCTACACTGCCCTGCATGCAGGAAGCCGGCATAAATGAATTGTTGAGGATATCCTCCATTTCTATTTTCTCCCCCGCTTCTCTCGCCAGGATCATGATCTTCCGCATCACATCCTTTCCACTCAGGTCAAGACGGGGATCGGGTTCTGTATACCCTTCCTGCTGGGCCTGCTTTACAACATCAGCAAATTTTGTGTGCCCGTCATAGTTGTTGAAAACAAAGTTCAATGTACCGCTTAATACCGCTTCTATACGATGTACACGGTCCCCACTGCCAAGCAGGTCTTTAAGCGTGCCTATTACAGGAAGTCCGGCGCCGACATTTGTTTCAAATAAAAACTGGCAATTAAACTCGCGGGCAAGATCTTTTAATTGCTGATAATTCACAAATTCAGAAGAAGCTGCTATCTTATTGCAGGCCACTACTGAAATACTTTTTGCCAATAATTGCTGGTAATTCATGGCTACCTGCTCGTTTGCCGTCACATCCACGAAGATGGAATTGCGTAGATTTTTGGAACATACCTCATCGATGAATTGTTGCAGATCGGCCTGTCCTCCTTTTTCCAATTCTTCTTTCCAGTTTTGCAGGTTAATTTCTTCTCCAAAGATCATCTTACGGCTATTGGATAAGCCGGCTACGCGTAACTGGATCTTCAGTTGTTGCTGCAGAAAATTCAGCTGCTGGTTTAATTGTCCTAATAGTTTTGCGCCTACATTGCCCGTGCCGACAATAAACAGGTTTAGTTGTTTATAGGTTGTTTCGAAAAATTCTTCGTGTAGTACATTCACTGCTTTCTTTACGTCTTTGGTAGAGATGACGGCAGAGATGTTTTTTTCAGATGAACCCTGTGCAATAGCGCGGATATTCACCCCGTTTCTTCCCATAGCGCCGAACATACGACCGCTGATGCCAGGATGGCTTTTCATATTCTCTCCTACCAGCGCTACGATAGATAGTTCCTTTTCTACTTTAAGTGGTTCTACTTTTTGTAAAGAGATCTCATTGGCAAATGCAGCATCCACGGCACGTTTTGCGTTTTCCGCAAAAGCTGCTTCAATGCCCACGCAGATAGAATGTTCGGAAGAGCTTTGTGTAATCAGCACCACATTGATCTTTTCCTGGCTCAATGCTTCGAATAGTCTTTTTGAAAAACCCGGTATGCCGATCATACCACTTCCTTCAAGACTTATAAGCGTGATATGATTAATACTGGAGATACCTCTTACTATATTTCCGTTTTTAGTAGCGACAGATTCTATTAATGTGCCTTTGTCTGAAGGAGAAAAGGTATTCTTGATCCATACTGAAATATTTTTGTTCATTACCGGTTGTATGGTCGGCGGATAAATAACCTTGGCGCCAAAATGCGATAGCTCCATCGCTTCCTGGTAAGAAATATGCGGAATGATCCGTGCATTGGTAGTCATTCGTGGATCGGCGGTCATCATACCACTCACGTCTGTCCATATTTCCAATACATCCGCATTCATTGCAGAAGCAATAATGGCAGCTGTGTAATCAGACCCGCCACGACCAAGCGTAGTAGTAACACCCTGCTTATCTGCAGCAATGAACCCGGGAAGTATAAAAAGAGTAGCCGATGCGGCCGGTGAAGAAAAAAAAGCGACAATCTTTTCGTTTGTTACTGCAAAATCGACTTCCGCGGTAGTAAAGCTGGAGTTGGTTTCTATCAGTTCACGTGTATCCTTCCATATATTATCTGCGCCTTCTGCTTTTAGTTTGGCAGATATGATCTGTGATGAAAGCCATTCACCAAAACTACCAATCCTGTCTTTTGAGCGGGTAGTGAGTTCGCCCAATAAAAAGATACCATTGCAAATGTCTTCAATTTCATTACAGCTTTTCTTTACGAGACTCAACAACTGGCTCTGCTGCGATACAGGCATTAGTTGTTTCACAGCTTCCATATGACGTTGTTCGATCACCGTCAGCTTTTCTTTGTATTCTTCATCTCCTGCCGCCGCCAGTGCTGCCGCATTGAGTAAAAGATCTGTGATGCCTCCCAGCGCAGAAACTACGACCACTGTTTTAAGAAGAGTATTTCCTGTAGTTGAATTTTTATTTTTTACGATAGCCACCACCTTACTGATATTCTCTGCACTGGCAACAGAAGTGCCGCCGAATTTTAAAACCTGCATGTTATTTATTTAATAAATGATATTGAGTAGTTATAAGTGTACAATGATCCCCTGAGGATATGTAGCAAGCGCCCAATGGTAATATGGAAATATACAACCCTTAACGGGTTGTAATAATTGTTGTTGTTGTAATAATGGAAGTGGCAGCAATGAAGTTCATTGCGGTAAGAGAGGAAATGGTATGAATAATTTTATTTGCCACTTGATTTACAAGAGGCACAAGATACAGAAGAATTTGTAAAGTAGTGGTAACCCTGTTTACTTTTTATTTGTTTCTGTTGTATATGATTCGGCAGCTTTCTTCACACTCCCATATTTTAATAACAACTGTTTGGAAGTATCGTAGTCTGTAAGTTTCAATCGTTCCATCAGCATTCTGACACCACGATCTACAATTTTTTCATTGGTGAGTTGCATATTGACCATCTTATTATCTTCCACTCTTCCTAATTGGATCATAGCAGAAGTAGAGATCATATTCAATACTAATTTTTGAGCTGTACCGCTTTTCATACGCGTACTGCCTGTCACAAATTCCGGTCCTACTACTACTTCAATCGGAAAGTCCGCAGCTGAACTGACCGGTGAATCAGGGTTACAGGATATGCTACCCGTAATGATCCCTCTTTTACGGCATTCTTCCAGTGCCGCAATTACATAAGGGGTGCCTCCACTGGCTGCTATGCCTATCACCACATCTTTGTCTGATACGGCAAATTCCTGGAGGTCTTTCCATCCCTGTTCCTTGTCATCTTCCGCAAACTCGATGGCTGTTGTGATGGCTTTTTCACCACCCGCAATAATTCCTATTACAAGACCGGGTGGCACGCCATAGGTTGGCGGACATTCGCTGGCATCTACAATGCCCAGGCGACCGCTGGTACCGGCTCCAATATAAAAAAGCCTTCCACCCATCAGCATTTTATCACTTACCGCTTCCACCAGTTTTTCTATCTGGGGGATCGCTTTTTGGACTGCCGCTGGCACTGTCTGATCTTCTTTGTTAATGTTGACGAGCAATTCGCTTATCGTCATCTTCTCCAGGTGCCTGTAAGAGCTGGCCTGTTCAGTTATTTTCTCAAAAGCCATACATAAGGTTTAGCTGTGGAATTCAATTAATCCACTCATGGGGTTTTTTAATACTTTTCCCAGTTCAAGTTCGTACGCATTGCAAAGGTCTTTTAACACATCTTTAAATCCAAATGCTACGCTGCCAACAAAACTAACAGGAAGAGTCCAAGTTTCCCGGTATTTGCACAAATGATTGAAGAAAAAGTCGTTTAATCCGTCTTCTATGATATTTTCTACCATATAATGCCCGCGGTTTTCTGCAAGAAATTTTGCAAAACCGGCCAGGTAGCGGTTAGGCAACGGTTTTTTATATACATTCTCTAATATTTCTACGGTATTGGTCACATAGGTCGCATCAAATCTTGCCATCAGGTCCTCGTCAAATGTTCTGTATAAATAATACTGGATCACTTTTTTGCCCAGGTAGGCGCCGCTGCCCTCATCGCCCAGTACATAGCCCAGTCCCGGGCTATTCTTCATGATCTTTTTACCATTATAAAAACAGGAGTTGGAGCCTGTTCCAAGTATACAGGCAATCCCTTTCTCATTTCCGCAAAGCGCCCGCGCCGCGGCCATCAGATCATGGGCCACCACGATCAATGCATCGGGGAATACCTGCTTCAGCGCCAGTTTTACGATTTTTGCGTTATTGGGATTTGCGCAGCCGGTACCATAATAATGTACTTCGTCTACTTTTAGGCTCTTAAGTTTTGGGCTCAGTTCTTTTAAAAGAAGATCCCTGATCTGCGGGGTGTTCAAAAAATAAGGGCTGATACCCTGGGTAAACAGGGTTTTGATCTTGCCATTGCCGATCAGCGACCATTCTGCTTTTGTAGCGCCACTATCGGCTATTAATTTTACCATCAGTATAAAAGATTTGTTGAAATATGAACGCGCAAATGACATTCAGCTCAAATCCAGTATTTTGCGTTCAATTTATAAAGATAACTGATGGGAAATAAAAAATTGCAGGTTTGGTTGCCGCTTCTTTTTTCTGTGGTAATGATTGCCGGGATGCTGATCGGGTTCCGTCTCAACGACGGAGGTGATAAGAATGGGTTCTTCAAAAGAACAAAAAACACTTCCCTGCAGGAGGCGTTGGATCTGATACGACTAAAATATGTGGACCGGGTGAACCTGGATTCGTTGCAAAATGGCGCTATACAGGAAATGATGACAGAACTGGACCCACACTCTGTATACTTTCCGCCAGTCGAGTTGAAAAAAGCTAATGAAGAGCTTTCAGGCAATTTTGAAGGAATCGGTGTAGAGTTCAACGTATTTAATGATACGGTCAATGTTATGTATGTATTACCGAACGGGCCAAGTGATAAAGCGGGCGTGCTTATTGGCGATAAGATACTTAAGGTGAATGATTCTTCGCTTACTGCAAAAGGCACATCCAATGCGAAGATCAGGGAATACATACGTGGGGAAAGAGGCTCGAAAGCCGTATTGCAGGTACTTCGTTACGGAGCGATCAAGACCCTGGAAGTGATCAGGGGCACAATTCCCGTTCCCTCTATCGATGCGGCATATATGATCGACAAAACAACCGGTTATATAAAGCTGAATAAATTTACAGAATCCAGTTACCGCGAATTCATGGAAGCATTGGAAGGTTTACAAAAGCTCGGGCTTCAGCAATTGATCTATGATCTGCGGGGCAATGGTGGCGGTTATATGAATGAAGCCATTGAAATGGCCGATGAATTCCTGGATGGTGATAAATTAGTGGTGTATACGGAAGGCACCAACAGCAAAAAAGCGGACTATAAATGCAAAAGGCCAGGTCTTTTTGAAAAAGGCAATCTTATTCTACTGGTAGATGAACTATCAGCCAGTGCCAGCGAAGTATTGGCAGGCGCATTACAGGATTGGGACAGGGCTACCATCATTGGGCGTCGCACATTTGGTAAAGGGCTTGTGCAGGGGCAATACCAATTGACAGATGGGTCGGCTCTCCGGTTGACGATTGCCCGTTATTATACCCCGATCGGAAGAAGCATCCAGCGTCCTTATGATAAAGGAAAAAAAGTATACATGGATGAAATCTGGGAACGTTATTCCAATGGTGAATCGTTGGTGGCAGATTCCAATAAAATAAGCAGTGGCAAAGAATTTAAAACGGTAGGCGGAAGAACGGTCTATGGTGGTGGGGGTATCATGCCCGATATATTTGTGCCCATCGATACAGCCACTTATCCCCGTGATGTAAACCGGCTTTTTGTAGACGGCAGTTTCAACAGTTTTGTTTACCGTTATTATTTACAACATAAAACGGCGATCGATAAATACACTTCTCCCACTGATTATACGCTTCATTTTTCCAATAAGGATGATATGTGGAAGGAGTTTGTATTATTCGCGTCAAAAGACTCGCTTAATCTGAACAATGTAAACGCGGTGCAGAAAGCGGAGTTACAAAACAGGCTGGAAGCATATCTTGCAAGATTCCGCTGGCGCAACGCGGGGTATTTCCAGGTGATCAATACGCATGATGCGATGGTATTAAAGGCGCTGGAGAAACTGAAGGCCTAGTGATTTGAGAGCGGCTGGAAATTAAAAAAACTATTTGAGCATTGATGGCAATCTAGGTAGTTCACAAGTGTAGAGAGGGATTTCACGCAGAGCAAAGGAGTGAATGAGCCAAGGAAGATCCGATCTATTTGAATACTACCATGGGTTTGCAATATAGAGTTAAGGAGATTTTTCACTGGCGTGAAAAGATACAGTCTTTGACCGGAGGTTCGTTTTCATTTTAGTGAAAACACTCCTTAACTCTATATCTCAAACAGATAGTAAAATCATAAATTGTCAATCACTTCCTTATCTCATTCACTCCTTTGCTCTGCGTGAAATCTCTTGCAGAAAGCAGAGCGCCGCAGAAGAGATACACCTTCTATAAATAAAAAAGCAACCCGGATCAACGAGTTGCTTTCTTATAAGACTATACTTCATAAAGATTAAACCTGGTCAGTGGGTTTATTCTCATCCCACCATTTCTTTTCCATTTTATAGGAACCGAAGAGCCCCAGGCCACCGCCAATCGCGATCAGGGCAAAATAGATAGGAACGTTTCTTCCATTATCATGATGACCATTGTATCTTAAATCTCCCAGTAAGACATAGTTGTCCAGTAAATACGCCAGGAACAATCCCAATCCCGCGCCTATCAGTAAGAGGGCCCATTTGAGATTTTTATAGGGAGCAGGTCTGTTAGCAAACTGCTTTGGATTCATTCCCTTTTCGATCATTGCCAGGTTCTGACGTGTTTTCAGGTAATAGATCCCAAAAATCATCGCAAAACCGCCTGCAAACATGGTGAGTGGTATTAAAACTTCTGCGCCGTCCATAATTGTAATTTTTATAATTTATTGATTTTGTTCGTATTTGTTCTATCAGACTACCGGTTCTTTAGCCAGGTTACAGTCTTCCGGAACTTTTTTTCTAAACCGGTTTACAAAAACTAAGACTACGGCATAAGCCGGCGGGTTACAGGATTTCAAATTTAAAAGGTAAAAATTTGAACGCAAAGCGGTGAGCACTATAAATAATGAATAGTGTACCTTGAAGAGAATTTGCAATGGTTATATAATATGTACTGAATGCATGCTGTTTGCCGGAAAAGGAATTTGCTTTTTTAAATCTTGCATTTATGCTGTAACCAAAGCGCTACTAATGTAGTCTTAAGAGGAGATGTCTACCGGACTGAATGATAATGAGATCATTAGCAAAGTACTAAATGGCGATCAGCAGGCTTATGCCGGCCTGGTGGGTCGTTATCAGAACTATGTGTTTACACTGGCGCTGCGATTCACCAAAAACAGGGAAGACGCGGAAGAAGTGGCGCAGGATATTTTTGTAAAAGCATATCGTGCACTGGCCGACTTCAGGGGCGCTTCCAAATTCAGCACCTGGTTATATACGATCGTTAATACTACCTGTATTACCTTTTTACGGAAAAAGAAGCTGGTAGTACATTCTTTGGATAATGAGCAGGTGTTTGAAGTAGCCGATAGCCTTGATTCGGGGATGAGAGCCAATCAGGTGGAACAGAAATCAAAGCTGGCCATGGTATCGAATGCGATAAAAATGCTGAGCGGCGATGATGCGGAGATCATTACGTTATTTTATAAAGCCGAACAATCGCTGGAAGAAATAGCACAGATTCTGCAGATCGAACCCAATACAGCCAAAGTCAGGTTGCACAGGGCCCGAACGCGGTTGAAAGAAAAAATGGAAACACATTTCGCAGAAGAAGTCAAAAATTTATAAAACAGATTTATAATGCAGGTTTCGGAAATAATTATTACAGCGGTTTAACGGGCTATTTTGAATTTATATTTTCATCTTTACTTACAGGAGGTATAATATGAACGAACAACACAATGATCTCACCAATGACGAAAGCATTGAGCTTCGTTTGTGGGAATATATCGACGGTCTTTCTTCATCCGACGAAAAAACCATCATCGATCAGTTGCTGCAAAGTGATGCGGTCTGGCAGGCAAAATATGGAGAATTGCTGGAGGTAAATGAACTGATGTATTCGGCTGAACTGGAACATCCCTCCCTGCGGTTTACCAAAAATGTAATGGAAGATATCGCCCGTTTGCAGATCGCGCCTGCTACGAGGTCTTATATCAATAAAAAGATCATCTGGGGCATCGCAGCTTTTTTTATCACAATGGTCATTGGTTTTCTGATCTATGGGTTCGGACAGGTAGACTGGTCTGCGACCAGCGATTCAAAATTACCGGAAGCAATCACCAAGATCGACTATACAAGATTTTTCAGTAACACCTATGTAAATGTCTTTATGATGATCAACATCATACTGGGTTTATTTTTACTGGATCGTTTTTTAGCCAATAAAAGAAAAAAATACCAACACCAATCCTGATGATTTTATGATCATCTTGTCCGGTAAGCCCTTTCTGTTTTCAGAAAGGGCTTTTTATTTTACCGGTGAATATTGTAATATATTGACAATACCTTTTTCCCAGTTTTTCCCTTTCAGCTCATAGCTTACCTTTACAACTAATACAAAGGACTATGGATATCAAGAATAATATACTGGAGACGATAGGTAACACGCCGCTTATACGATTGAATAAAGTGACAAAGGATTTCCCCTGTACTGTTTTGGCCAAAGTTGATTATTTCAACCCGGGAAATTCCATTAAAGACAGGATGGCGCTCAAGATGGTGGAAGTAGCAGAACAGGAAGGAAAGCTGAAACCAGGAGGCACGATTATAGAAGGTACAAGCGGCAATACCGGTATGGGCCTGGCCCTGGCGGCAGTGGTGAAAGGATATAAGTGCATTTTTGTAACCACGGATAAACAGTCTAAAGAAAAAGCAGATATCCTCAAAGCCGTAGGCGCAGAGGTGATCGTGTGTCCAACGAATGTGCTTCCCGAGGACCCCAAAAGCTATTACAGTGTGGCCAAACGATTGTCGCAGGAAGTGCCTAATTCCTATCATATGAATCAGTATGATAACCTGGCCAACCGCCTGGCACATTATGAAACGACGGGCCCCGAGATCTGGAATCAGACCGACGGTAAGATCACTCACCTGGTTTGCACAGCTGGTACCGGTGGCACCATAACAGGGGCCGCTATGTATTTAAAGGAAAAAAATCCAAACATACAAATCTGGGCTATAGATGTTTATGGTTCTTTGTTGACAAAATACTTTCGCACGGGTGAGACAGATATGAACGAGGTTCGCCCTTATATCAGTGAAGGTTTTGGGGAAGACTTTGTGCCCAAGAATTATGATATGAGTGTGATCGATTACTTTGAACAGGTAACAGATAAAGATGGCGCGATCATGGCGAGAAAGCTGGCCAAGGAAGAGGGATTGTTTTGCGGATATAGCGCCGGCAGTTGTTTACAGGGGTTGATGCAATTGAAAACCAAGCTGAAGAAAGACGACCTGGTCGTGTGCATCTTTCATGATCACGGCAGCCGGTATGTTGGCAAGATCTATAATGATCAGTGGATGATAGAACGCGGATTCCTGGATGTGAAGACCTTCAGGGATGTGGTGAGCTCCCGAGGAACCCAGCGACTTATTACGATAGATCCCTCACAATCAGTGGCAGAGGCGGTGGAGTTGATGAAAAAATATGATATAGAGCAAATCCCTGTTATGGGAGCTGCTGAACCTGTTGGTGCCATCAGTGAAGGAGGACTTTTCCAGAAAGTATTTGATAATCCGGACATAAAGACTTCAAAGGTTGGTGACGTAATGGAACCGGCGCTTCCGCTGGTAGCATTTGATACGGCTGTAGAGAAGTTAAGCTCCTTAATTCACAAGGGAAATGGGGCTGTAATGGCCAAAGATGAGGCAGGCAATTTTCATATTATCACAAAGTATGACGTTTTGCAGGCGCTGGGGAATTAGCTCCACAATAAACCAAAATCATCGTTTTGACATCAGTAAAAA
>CAZGSG010000072.1:0-22489 GCA_964528095.1 uncultured Terrimonas sp. | reverse complement strand
AGGATATTGCTTAGCATATCATACATACAAAGGTCTTCATAAAGATCCAGCACATCGGTGCGTACCACGTTTACGTAACCATCGATGCGACTGTTCCTGAAGGATGCGTTTATATTAGCAATATCAATATTTACTTTTACTTGCGCCATTAAGGGCCCTCCCATTCCATTGATAGCGGCAGGCGTAGCCACTATCATTACGCTAAGCGTATCCGTTGCACAGGCTGTTTTAACAACAACCAATACACTAAATAAAAGAGTTGGTATTATTTTAAGATAATTCATGGTATATGCATTTAATATTTATCGTAACGGGTACCCTGGACAGAAAAAACACTCCTGGTCGTGATATTGATGCCATAGTTGACCCTCAATACAGACAGGTTAATTGGTTGACCTGAAGCAGGATTTAAAATCCCTTTGCCAGGCGCGGTTATACTTCTTCCGTAATAGTTGACAGCTGATGTCATATAAAAATTTACCAAACTATCACTGCTATTCAGTTCCTGTACCACTTCTTCGCGGGGATGCTTGTACGTGCCTGCCTTGCCACTTGAGATAACGGCAACCGGCGATACGACCTGTGACACCCAGTTAAAGTTCGAACTGCACCTGCTGCCATGGTGATTGAGTTTGTAAGCGCTTACCTGACCCGCAACTGCTATTACATTTGTTTCAAGATCGGCAAAATTGCAACCATAGCTTCCATCACAGGTTGCTGCCTGCTTACCACGCTTACCGCCAATATCTCCGCAGGTAAGGTATTTGAATTTCCCATAACGGAGGATGAAACCGGTCGATAGATCGTTCTCATCCTTATTAGTAATTGCAGCAACGGCATTGTAATTTGTCGAATCATCTACATATACATTTCCGTTTACGCAAAGGCAATCCATGGAAATAGTATAGGCCCCGGTGCGGGTACCTCCTGTCAGATCGTTATACAGGATGATTTTTTTGCCTGGAACCAATGTCTTTCTTCTCGCGCCATATAAAGCTGCCTGGGTTTTATATGCTTTTCCCTTCTTTGGATTATTATATAATACCAACCCCCTGTCCATCACGCTATCAACAGTCAATGTCCCGGGGTTCTTTCGCGCGTATTCCAGTACCACGGCAAGCCCGCTTACATGATCTACATCGTAATGAGATGCGATAACATAATTGATCCGGGAGATATTCAAAACGGTGGTAATGTAGGTAATGATCGGCTGGCCGTTGCGTTTTAATCCTCCATCTAACAGTACCGTATTCACAACAGTACCATTCGAATCTTTCGCTACAATGAATGTGGCATCTCCCTGCCCTACATCAATATGGTGTATATCCAATGTTTGTGCGTCTGCGGCTGTATGCAGCGAGCAGATAAGCAATAATAAAAACTTAAATTGCATATTATCTTTTTTTAAGTTTTTTTATTTCATTGGCAAGGGTTTCGTTCTGCTTTTTTAATTCCAGAATGTATAAGGTAAGCTCCTCTACTTTGGCCATGGTTATTTTCTGCATTTCTCCAAGACTTAATCCATCACGGGCTATATCAGCTGCCGATGGTACATCGGGCAAATGTTTATGCTCTTTAATAAATGCGTCAACTTCATGTAGCGGTCTTAACCGGTGAGAAGGCCCGAAAATATAATCCGCCCAATCAGATTCTACTGTAACAGCTTCTGCTCTTATCTCTCCTTTCACTGCCAGTTTATACTTCGCATCCGTTGCCATTGTTCCGATACCTACATTACCATCGCGCCTGACTACAAAACTGCTATCAACGCGCCCCTTTATACCTCCCTGCACATGAAATAATGCCTGGGGTTGTTTTGTTCCGATGCCAATATTTCCCTTGACAGCCGCGTATAAATTAGATGTGTCACGTTTGACCGAATCCACCATCCAGCCCGGATTAACAGTACTGCTGATCGTATCATTGTGTATAGTAATTCCTTTACCGGCTTTATACCTTGTTGTATCGGGATTGGCAGGTGCCCATTCATTGTTTACCCATTTCATTATCTGTCCTTTAGTGGGTGCAAGCACAGATACCGGTTTGCCTTGTATCTTAATAACCGATGGAGCAGGATATTTTCCTGAAAGATCTCCTTCCGCATTTCCATTCATTAATTTCTTTGCTTCATCCGCATATGCTTTGGATGAGTCTGCGGATAGTTTGGAATTATTCGCATTTTGTTTCGCATTTGTTTCTGCGGATTTTGCTTCACTCGCAGAAGTAGAAGCTTCTGTTGCGGAGGTTCCTGCTCTTGTTGCGGATGCGGTCGCACTGGCAGATGCTGCAGTTGCTTCGCCCGCTGATACAACTGCGCCTGCTGCTGACGCAACGGCCCCTTCCGCGGAAGTAGCAGCCAATGCTGCAGAACCGCCAGCAAGTGTCGCAGAACCTGCGGCTAATGTTGCTGATGCGGCGGCAGCGGCTGCGGCTGTTGTACACGGAATTGTACAGTCTGGGCCACTGGGACCTTCCGGGCCCTTTGGTCCTTCCGGCCCTTGTTTTCCATCGGGTCCGCGAGGACCTTTAAGGTAGGTGATGCTTCTCCAGCTATTATTTTGTTTTTGAAAAAGACTATCCGTTGTTGTATTCAGGTATAGATCGTTATTATTGCCAGTTGCCGATGGAGGATTGCTACTACCGGAATACCAGATAGACCCATTACTACCATTATCACCCTTTGCTCCTTTTACTAAAGCGATGCGTTGCCACACATTTGCCGTTTTTTGAAACAGACTATCTGTTGTGGTATTCAGGTACACATCGTTATTGTTACCAATGCCGCCGGTCGGATTGGTAGTACCATAAAGCCATAAAGAGCCATTGCCGCCATTATCACCCTTTGCTCCTTTTACAGAAGCGATGCGTTGCCATACATTCGCCGTTTTTTGAAACAGACTATCTGTTGTGGTATTCAGGTACACATCATTATTGTTACCAATGCCAGCGATCGGGTTAGTAGTACCATGAAGCCATACAGAACCATTGCCGCCATTATCGCCCTTTGCTCCTTTTACAGAAGCGATGCGTTGCCATACATTCGCCGTTTTTTGAAACAGACTATCTGTTGTCGTATTCAGGTAAACATCATTATTATTACCAATGCCACTTGCAGGATTAATAGTACCATAAAGCCATACAGAACCATTACTCCCCTGTGCACCTTTTACATAGGCGATGCGTTGCCAGTTAGCTCCCGCTTTTTGAAACAGACTATCGGTTATCGTGTTCAGGTACATATCGCTATTATTGCCGATATTGTTAGCGGGATTGCCCGTGCCTGAATACCATATGGAGCCGGCAGTGCCGTTGTCACCCTGGCGCCCTTTTAAATACGCGATGCGTTGCCAGTTGCTGTTCTTTTTCTGAAATAGACTATCGGTGACAGTGTTTAAGTACAGATCATTGTTATGACCAAGTGTATCGGCGGGGTTGATATTACCCGAATACCAGATAGAGCCGTTCTTGCCGGATATCCCTGTTGTATCACCAACCCATTTGCCTGTATTATCTATCACGGGTCTCCCATTGATCCCGATAGACCCGTGTACATCAAGCGTGGTGGTTGGAGTGGGTGTGCCGATACCCACATTTCCGGGACCATAAAAAATATTAGTCCCACTTTTCTGCCAGGTAAATCCATTTACAGTTACTACTGCAAATGCATAGTTGAGGCTATTTGCCTGGCCAAGACCATTCGGGTTACATCTAAGGTCCAAACCCAAGGCCTGTGTTATATAATACACACCCGGTGTAAGTGGCGCCACAAAAGAGCCTGTCACATTGCCTCCCTTCCCGCAGGGTGGATAGAGGGTTTGGCTGGTGAAACAGTTGGAAAAAAGAGTAGTGCCATTCAGCGAAGTACCATAGTATAATTGAATAATACAGGTCGGACAATATACTTTAGCGGGATCAGAAGAACAACTACTGGCCCACGTGAACGAGATCGAGATATTATCACCGGGATTAGCATTAAAATAATTTTTACCGGTATTTTGCAATGATACGTTGGTATAAGTAAATACACGGTCAAGGACGCTGATCACTGACGGTACAGGTGGTAATACCTGTGCCATTGCATGCTGCATAAACAATATAATACCGATGCAGGAGGATAACAATTTAAATTTTCGCATAATTGCTGATTGCTTTTTATAAATGAATGATAGATGGGACAATAGTATAACCAACGCATTCAAGGGTATGAATACCGTAGATAACTATAGAAGGCAACACCGGCCTGCGTGCCCGTATAGTCTTAAGTATAATTCATGGCTAATCAGAAAAGGCATGACACCACCTGCTGCTAACTTTTGCAAGTACGCAGGCTTTCATAATGAGGCAAACTACCGTCTGTGCATCAATTCCCCGTATTACCGGGATGATACAGCATAAGCAAATCACCGCTTGTTTTGAGAGGGAGTTGGATAAGGCTTATTGAATAGAAGAAAATTAAGGTATGTCATAGTTTTGAATAAAACAATAGGAATTTACACGTATACAAAAAACCAGGGTCCTCTTTTTTCAAGAAAATTGAATATGTTATTTGACAATATATCGCAGAACGTATCCATATAATAAAGGATAGCAGATATCCGGTCAATCAATAAATTATCATATCGTTATAAATAAGGAAGTCAATATTGAATAAAGATGTATATAAATAGGACAGGACTTTCATGCTGGTTAAATATTTTATGTTTCCTGTTTATTTACAGACAAAGGAAATAGCAACACCTGTTATGCGCTCTAAGAAACGAATGCTGCGATAAAATTCTTACCTTCCCACCTGATCATGTCAGAAAAAATAAACGATAAAACCGTGTTCTCTTTGCTCGAAGTGACCCAGAGCATACAGAAGACGATTGCCGAGCGTTACAAAAATACTTATTGGATAAAAGCGGAGATGCACAAGCTGAACTTCTACAGCCATTCGGGGCATTGTTATCCAGAATTGGTAGAAAAACAAAATGGCAAGATCATTTCGCAAATAAGATCTAATCTTCGGAAAAGCGATTACCAGGTGATCAACAACAAATTCCTGGACATATTGAAGGAACCGCTGAAAGACGGGATCAAAATATTATTTCTCGCAAAAATATCGTTTGACCCGGTTTATGGCGCCGCGCTCCAGATAGTAGATATTGATCCAGGCTATACACTCGGCGATCTGGAAAAAGAAAAACAGGAAACGATCGATCAACTAAAAAAAGAAGGCATCTATGACCGGAACAAGCAACTGAGTCTTCCGCTCTTACCACAACGGATCGCTATTATTTCAGTTGACACAAGTAAGGGGTATGCCGATTTTTTAAAAATACTTGACAACAATGGTTGGAACTACCAATTCTTTCATTTGCTTTTTCCCTCCCTTTTGCAAGGGGAAAAAGCCGTTTCTTCAATAATCGGTCAGCTGCAACGAATCAAAAAAATAAAAGAACATTTCGATGTAGTGGCCATCATTCGCGGCGGCGGTGGTGATATTGGTTTATCCTGTTATAATAATTATGAGCTGGCCAGGGAGATCGCCCTGTTTCCTATTCCGGTTCTTACAGGCATTGGGCATGCCACTAATGAAACAGTAGCGGAGATCATCTCCTTTTCCAATGCCATCACCCCTACCAAACTGGCCGAATACCTTATTCAGCATTTTCATAATTTTTCGGTGCCGGTACAAAAAGCACAGGAAAAAATAATAGATCTGTCGAAAAGACTGATTGAAGAAAAAAAACTAAAATTTCATGCAGAGGTAAAACTACTACGCCTGGTAACCGGCGGGATACTGAATAACAACAGGAACCAGGTAAAAGAGCAGGCAAGTTCATTATCCCAATATTCTTTATTTCGCTTCAGGAATGAAAAAAGTAATATTGGCGCCAGCCAGGAAACGATTCGCAGGGAAAGTTTGGTTTTATGCTCCAATGCCAAACAGGATATTCGTCAACTTGCGATAAATTTGAAAAAAGATACTGTTTCACAAATATACCGGGCAAAATTCCTGGTTGATCAAAAAAAACAGCTGACAGAATCCAGTTTAGGGAAGATTCTCTCGGATAAGAAACAAGTATTTGCCCGCACAACAGGCAAGCTGGCTGGCATTATCCCTGTATATATTAAAAATGAAAGTTCTGTATTGAGCAATATTGAAAAAAATATCAATAATATGAGCCCCGTGAATGTGCTTAAACGTGGCTATAGCATTACCCTTTACAAAGGCAAAGCACTACTAAGTAATCAGGAAATAAAAGTAGGAGATCAGTTACAGACTATATTGCTTGACGGAACAATCAGCAGTACCGTACAAACATCCACAAAAACGAATCCATTATGAGCGACACCTCCAATTATACAGCGGCTTTTGAAGAACTACAACTGATCGTCTCCGAGATCGAGCAGGGAGAGATTTCGGTTGATGAGCTTTCAGAGAAGGTGAAACGAGCTGCGGAACTCATCAAGCTATGTAAAGCAAAACTTACAACAACCGAGGAAGATGTAAATAAGATTTTAAAGGATCTGGATAAAGAAAATAGTTGACCGTAAACCAATGCGGCAACTGATTGATCAAATCCGGCTCCAATGAAAACTCCTTTTCAAAAAAGCAGTAATTCAAAACAATCGGCTATCTGTTTTTAGCAAAACCTGGCCCGCCTAGAACTCCTCCTATCTACCCTATACTAACCTGGATCTTATTTGTTACATATTTCTTTTCCTGCTGCCGCAGCGCTTTGTTGGTCATCAATGAATATTCTTTCTCCTTTTCAATCAATTTGTACCAGACTACTGCCGGTATAGAATTATTAGAATGAATTTCAAGACGGATAAAAATATACTCGCTAGGCGCGCGGTGACGATTAATTAGTTGACTCAACTCTGTTTCTGCTATATCGATCTCCTGTGCAAAATGTTTTCTTTTCCTGTTTAACAAACTGACATATGCGCTAAGAAAATAGCCAAATGTATACTTGGGATTAAAATCCTTACTGCTCAAATGATCCTCGATATGAAATTTCAATTGTAAAAGCCGCAGTAAAAGCCGTTCCTTTTCTGTCATTAGCGACTGCTGCTTTTTCCTGGCATCTCCCAATTGAAGATCTGCCGCCTTTTTCTGTTTTGCAGTGATTTTTTCAGAAATAACAAAAGAATCCGCTATTTCTGCATCAGTAAATTTTGCAATTATTTTCTTAGTAGTCATAATAAGTATTTTAGTATGAGATCAATTAACGATTTACCTTCAAGAAACAATTGTCTTCCTCCATCATCGATCATGTTGTACTTGACAACATAATGGCCCTTTAATCTCGTTTTGGGAAGCAGCGAAACACATGCAAGATCAGCATACCTTTTTACCGCTTCCCTACAGGCATAGGCAATGAGACAGCCGGCTATGCCATCGTGCATTTTGTTCTTTGTTGTATTTTCTATTGAACAGGCAAGCAGTTTTATCTCTATCCGTCTATCGGCAGGAACATCCAGGAGCGCCATGACTCCCATAATTTCATCTTCTCCGGCAATGAACAACTTGAACAATTCAGCTTTGTCTTTCCAAACCATCCAGGGAAAAAAGTATTTCTTTTTTGTTAATAGTTTAAAATCTTCCTCCTCTACCCGGGCGATTTTCACTTTCTTTCTCTCACTCGTTTCTACTACCGTTATCTCCATATCCAAATTTACAGTACTTTACATTATTTGTAAAGTTTTTTTCGACCTTTTTTTGCAGAAAATCCTCCTACTATTTTCGTTATTTCACCGCAAGTAACAGCGCCATTGTAGTCCAATTGCTGCCCGCTGCAGAAATGGACTGTTCATCTCCAACTGGTCTTATCTATGTCCTTGATCCTGATAGCCTGGAACAACGAAATCCTTGCTGAGACAGGACGTTTCAGCGCTGTTAACTCACCTACATTAATTATAGAACCTACATCAAGTTAATACCGAATGACTGGCGATGGCTTTAGTATATCTATATTGCTAATTACAAGAGGTTGTATCAAAAATAAAATGAAGGCATTGAGAATGGCTTAAGCGAAAATTAGTCCCATCAGGTATCCGAATAAAAAGAGGGCGTATCATACTTTTGATACACCCTCATGTTTCCTGGTAACTGTTTTACCTGAGCAAATAAACCCGCAGCTATCTCGATCTCCTGCCTCCCGAACCACGTTCATGCATTGCTGGGCTGTTCATTGTTCTTTGTACCGGCAACCGGTCTATATTAGTTCTTTGTTCGTTTTGCTGTCT
Source organism: uncultured Terrimonas sp. (assembly GCA_964528095.1). GTDB lineage: Bacteria > Bacteroidota > Bacteroidia > Chitinophagales > Chitinophagaceae > CAZGSG01. Next base: position 14,251 of record CAZGSG010000072.1, on the reverse strand, counting down.
TGATGGCCAATCATCCTTTTCGTGTACCGGTTTTGCGGCTTCGACTTTACGGAATTCAGCGGGCTGTGGATTTTTCACGGCCGGCCTGTACACCCTGAGTTCATTGCCTTCATGTTTTGCATCTTTTATATGATTCACTTCTTTGATGGACACAGGCTCAATTTTGTGATTGGTATATTTTTGTACATCACCCAACTCTGGTCCTTTGGAATAATACAGCTTATGAATATTGGTCGTGTTAAAATTATTAATGATCGATATCCTGTTCGTAATATTGCGGACGTTTTCAGGTCTTTGTATTACATGTTCAATATCCCTGTCATAGATATGATCGCGGCTGCAAACATTCCAGTAAAAGCCATGCGGTCTCCAGGAGCCAAAACCGATGCCCACATTCACATCAGGCATTAAAGGTGCCCATGCATAATAATCGTCTACATATCCCCAGGTAACCCATGCAGGTGACCAATCATAACCGGGCACCCACAACCAGCCGTACATATCGTCATATATCCAGCGACCGTAATGGAAGGGAGCCCAACCCCAACTATAATTGGATGCCCATGCCCAACCCTCATTGGAATAGTTCCAGTACCCATTTGTCGCATAGGGTCTGAATCCATCTGCCAGACGGGGATTCCATACATGGCCATAACCCGGGTAATCAATCCAGGTACCAAATGGTGAGAGCTCATCATAAAATGTTTGATAGGTTATATCCCCGGGTGTTCCTGGTGCAGATTGCAGCGTGTTATTCGCAGAGGAACAGCCGGCGCAAACGGTCATTAAAAGCGTGACCGCCAAACCATAGTTTATTATTTTCCGTTTCATTGTATGTCTATTTAGACTAACTATCCCACAAAGTTCGCTCCGTAAGAAGGGGAATATGTGGAAAGCTCTTTAGAAAGGCAAAAACTGTCGGTGAATATAAAATTGCTATTGTTCTATTAATCGGATAGTACCCTGTCTTCTTTTTCACCTGGAGGCACTGCGGAAAATGCTGCCGGTATTAGCAGGTTGCAGAAATATCACCGGGTAGCGATTTTATAGTAGCGTTGAAAAAAGATGGAGTGGGATGGGATGCGAACACCTCCGCATCGGGCCCTTACTGCCGATCAGGCAAACCCGTGAAAATAGCACAAATTGCTTCTAAATAAAACAGGTGGTTACCCGTGTATACTCTCAAAATACGATAATCAAAAGAATGAATAATTCTTACAACAGCCAGGTAGACAGCAAGAAAAGTCCTGGTGAAATAATAAAAAGACGCTTTCCACTATCTTTGGAACCAGCTCCTCTTTCGACGTAAAGACTAACGTTCGTCGGCTTATTTGGTAGTTCATCAGATTACAGGCAAATACCAGCGCCGGTATAAGTTAGTTTGGGGCATTATCACAAGCACTATGACAGGTTGGAAAAAAAAGATCATCTTCAATATCAGCTGGGGCGAACTAATGAGCTGGCTGCTTTTCGTACTATTCTGGGGTACATTTTTTTATTTTGTACTGGACATATCATTCAATCCCCCTGATAAAACCTATTATCTAAAAATCAACCTGATAGATAATGGAGTTAAGTTATTACTCACATTACCGCTATGGTGGCTTTACTTCCACCTGCTGGCTGACAGATCTCTGAAACTCAAACTGCTTTTGCACCTTGTCACTTTTCCGTTGTTTTGTATTACCTGGTTGCTTACTTATGGCGCCATCCTTAATTCGATATGGCACCACGCTTTTGATTACTCGACCGCGATGTATGATATTTATAGTACTGCTTTTTTTTACTGTATGCAGTTCGCCATTTTTCATGCCTACCATTTCTGGTTGCATACCAAACGGCAATTCATTCGTGAACAGGAATTAAAAGAGTTGGCATTTAAAAGCGAGATTAAAGCGCTGAAGGCACAAATCGAGCCTCATTTTCTTTTTAATACACTTAATTCGATCAGCGCTTCGGTACCTCCTTCGCTTGAAAAGACAAGGGTACTGATCGCTCAACTGGCGGATACATTCCGGTATGCCCTTAAAGTCAGCGAGCGTCAATATGTAACCCTTGAACAGGAACTGGAATTTATACAAACCTGGCTGGCACTGGAAAAGCATCGTTTTGGCAGCCGGCTTGACATACAGTACTCCATCGATGATTCCGTACTTGATACATTGGTGCCACCCATGGTGCTGCAGCCATTGGTAGAAAATGCGCTCAACCACGGCATCAGCCCGCTGATAAAAGGTGGCACTGTCACCATTGAATGTAAAAACGAAAATGGCTATGTGCGCATCACGGTAAAAGATACCGGTGTCGGTTATGAAGGCAATCTGAGCGAATTACAAAACCGTGGCATCGGGCTGAAAAACACTACACAACGAATCGAACGGTTATATAATGAAAAACTGGTTATTGCAAGAAATAAACAGGGACTTCGGTTTTCCTTTCGTATACCCCCATCATATACAAAAGGTGCGGGAGAAATAACTGAATTATAGTTCTACCGGGCAGGTAGTTAGAAATCATCCCAAAAACACTTTTTCACTAAATGCCCAGTTTTACCAGTAAGTTGCCGCAGACTATTATCATTACTAAGAATACCAATAAAAAAAAGTGAGATACAACCCTTATATGAAAGCCTTTTGGAAAGCCGGCACAAAGCAGTATCAACTGGCACAAGGAACAATCTGCAGATTTTTGCAAAAGTTATTTTACACATATCATATTACTCGCCCAGCCATTTACGGAACTCAGCCGCTTTAAGCCGGCTTATAAATATTTCTTCATGGGCGGCTGGCGAAACCTGAACTTTTAGCTTTCCTCCAAAACAGGTATATACTTTTTCAATACAATTATACTTAATGATGAACTGCCTGTTGACCCGGAAAAAAAGTTGTGGGTCAATTACAGCTTCTATTAACTCCAGTCGCTTGTCTATGATAAACTCCTGGTTGTTCATGGTCTTGATGAACTGAACACGTTCACGCGTATAAAAATAAGCAACATGATCTGCCGGTATAGAAACCAGGCGGGTGCCACTCTTCGAAAGAAACCTTGACCGGAGTTCCTTACAGGGAGCAGGTACTGTCATGCTTCTGCTTACAGCAGCCTGGGCAAGTAGAATATTTGTTGTTTCCATAAAAAATAAATAAAAATTATAAACAAGGTTTGATGATTACATTATTTAAATACAGCCAGCTTTTTCACATGCGCTAATCAAGTCCTTGTTATTTTATCTCTATCGCTGACCTTCTAAAGCATTTCCCGACTCATTCACAGACCACTTCTATTCACAGATGTTCTATCAAAAAAAAATCTATAACAAATAATAGCGGCACTAATAGCCGGCTTTCATATATTAAAGGTTTACAGCAAACCTATTTACCTGTATCCATTGATTGATATTTTTTCCGTTCAACTGTCGTATATATCGACGAAAAAAACTCTTTTAACTATTTGTTGAGAAATATAGGTGAATGCCGGGAAAACTAATCCCATAAAGGGTTTCAGCCTAACTGATCCTTTCCTGTCTTCGGGTTTTTACGAGCAGGCTTACCGAATATTATTCTACTAAAAAGATCGAATCTTTAGAACGGGAGTTCCTTCGACCCATATCATTTATCCGGATGAGTGGTGACAACGATAATTCAGCTATCGTTGCGCGATTAAAAATATTCGATAATAAATACCCTCATAAAATGTCTCAGGCCGTCAAAAAGCATTTTAACACATGAAATAGACAGACCAAACTTCAATGAATATAATTTCGTAGACGCTATAGGCCGTTTGACGGAAAAACCAGGTCTTTTATCCTTTACAACAATATATTACAGTATAATATATAAAATTTCGGAGTGCTATATAATCTTGATGAAGAACCGACGGCATACCCGTTGTTTTTACCAACTTTCACCAAAGTGTATTAACTCCTATGGAAACGAATGACAGGTGATAAGCCAGTCTTATCCTATGAAAAACCATTCATTGCTAACGCGAAGTACTTCTATACAGCCGCGTTATCCATCTTCCAATTGCTATAATTTCCGATGAATCGCAATATGGCCCGATAAAGAGCTATTCAATTATTCATCTGCGCTATCAGTCACTCGTCGGTATGTATGCCTCCGTAAAAAAGCCGGCTTCTATTTTCGCTTTTAAATCATTTAGCAGCCATGAAACATACACTCATTTTTTTTACGATCCTGCTACTGGCTTCAACAAGCAGCAGGTCACAATTAATCAACCGGATTAAAAACAGCGCAAAATATAAGGCTGAAAATAAAGTATTGCAGAAAACAGACAATGCAATGGATAAAGCCATAGATGGAAAATGGCTGAACAAAAAAGACACTGTTCCTGCGGAGCAAAAAAAACAGACTGTTGCCAGTAAAGAACAGGAGAAGCCGCAGACTTCTACTCCATCCATGTCGCTTTATGCAAATTCTGATTTTATGCCTGGCGAAAAAGTAATTGTGTTCGAAGACTTCCTGCAGGATCCTATTGGCGAATTTCCTGATAAATGGAACACTACCTCCGGCGGGGAAGTAGTGAAGATCAATGGAAAGGAAGGACATTGGTTGAAACTGGACAAACCAGGCGTATTTATGCCAACCTTCATCAAAGAACTCCCGGAGAATTTTACACTGGAGTTTGACCTGATCAGCAGCCAGAGCTTTCGTTATGAATCCTCTCCTTTTCATTTCGCGATAGCACAACTCAAAACACCGCAGGAGTACACAGTATGGCAACAGGGAAACGGCGGCCGCAATGGTTTTAATACCTGGTTATTACCCATGTCGCCAAGCGGACAAAAAGGTAAAGTTGGATATGAATCAAAGCAGCCCGGCGGCAACGAACTGATACAGCAGTTTGACAATTCTCAGTTTATTTCTCCGGCAAAAAACGAGGTTAAAGTATCCGTGTGGAGGCAGAAGCAACGGATACGTATTTACCTGAATGAAGAAAAAGTAGTAGATGTAGCGAAGGCTTTACCCGGCAGCGCATATAACGCATTGGTCTTTGCATTGAATACAGCCAAGACAGAACCTGATTATTATTTGCTTTCCAATATCCGGCTGGCATTTGCTGAACCGGTACAACATAATAAATTACTGACCGAAGGAAAACTCGTTACCACCGGTATCTTCTTCGATGTGAACAGTGATCGTATCAAACCGGAATCTTACCAGGTATTAAAAAGTGTGGGTACCGTATTACAGGAAAATAGTTCCCTTCGGATAAAGATCACCGGTCATACAGACAGTGATGGTGAAACAGGCTTTAACCTGAACTTATCCAAAAAAAGGTCAGCGGCAGTAAAAGCATTTCTCGCCAAAGAATTTAAAATAGCCGAAAACCGGATAGAAACCGATGGAAAAGGCGAGACCGAACCTATTGATAAAAACAATACTCCTGCAGCAAAAGCCAATAACCGCCGCGTAGAATTTACCAGGATACCTTAATCAATAAACACAAACAGTAAAGAATGAAAAAGAACATTTGTACAATCATAGGGATCGTTGTTTCCTCTATGTTATTTATGAACCATGCCGAGGCAAAGGTTTGGCGAGTAAACAATACTGCGGGAATTGCAGTGGATTTCAACAGTATACAAAGCGCTGTATCACATGCGTCGGTTATCATTGGAGATACGCTATACGTGGAAGGATCGGCCGTATCTTATGGAACCGTGAGCTTAAACAAGCGGCTTGTCATCATCGGCCCGGGTTATTTTCTTTCCGGACCAAACGGTAATGCAGGCTTACAATTCAATACGAATACTGCTAACGTTTCCGTTTTAGGTATCGATTCACTCGCATCAGGTAGTACGATCATTGGAATGGATGGTTCAATCTATCTGAATTACAACGTAGACAATATTACTGTCCAACGATCTTATGTAAAGTTGGAAATGGGTACTTTTTATGCCAATTCAAGAATAGAAAATTTAGTGATCAATAAATGTTATACTTCAATCAATCTCAGCGGGGCCAGCCTCGTAAATCCGCAGGTCACCAATTGCATCATTTATAGCTGGTTTGCTTTTCCAGCCATTGCCAATGGCCTTATAAGAAATAATACGGTTCTTACCTCGAGTAATCTCTCCAACTCTTATGTGTCCAATAACTTATTCCACAGTAATATAAATCAAACTTTTACCAATTGTTCCGTCAAATATAATATTGCCGAAATTGCAGGCCGTTTACCAGCCGGCAATAACAATCAATCTGGATTTGATTTTTCAGTACTTGTTGCAGGCGGCAGTTCTTCAGATGGTTATTATGCTATTCCTCCAGGATCTCCGCTATTGGGAGCAGGCGAGCCCCTCAATGGAGTAACTCCTGCGGTCGGTGCATTTGGTACCGATGACCCCTACAGACTCAGCGGCATCCCTGCTATCCCATCCATTTACAGTCTTACTGTACCCAGCAGTGTACCCGCTGCCGCTACCAGCATGACAGTGACAGTAAGTACACGTTCAAACAACTAAGTTCTTATGTAATGAAATCATAATGAAAAAATATATTTCTTTCTTAATTACAGCAGGGCTACCGGTATTTCTTTCAGCCCAGCCTCCTTACCCCAATCCATTACCCGTACCTGCTAATCTTACCCAACTCGAGTATTTTATTAATACAGATCCAGGGGTTGGTAATGGAAAACCTGTTACAATCCCTGCCGGCACAGATATCAATGCGCTTTCATTTCAGGCAGACCTTACGGGTTTACCCAGCGGTTTTCACCGGATTTTTCTCCGTAGCAGGAATGCTGATGGCAGTTGGAGTTTATGCGCCAACCTGCAATTTACCAATGTCGCGGTACCTGCATATCCTACTGCTTCTACAGTCAGCAACATGGGAGAAGTGGAGTATTTTATTGATTCAGATCCCGGCTTGGGGAACGGGCAAAAAATCACTTTGCCGGCATCACCAAATGTGAGCGGGCAAAACATAGCAATAAATATTTCAGGGCTTGCCATTGGTGTGCATCGTTTATTTATTCGTAGCAGGGGTTTGGATGGAAAATGGAGTCTTACCAATTTCAGCTTATTCGATAACCTGGCACAGCCACCTTATCCTTCCGCGCCCGCACCCGCTGCTCCGGTAAGCGATATGGAATACTATATCGATACAGATCCGGGATTTGGCAATGGCACTGCTGTCGCGGTTACCGCTTCTGCTGAAATAGCCGGTCTGGTGATCAATGTCCCATTGAATGGCATTGCCCCCGGCCCCCATACGCTATATATAAGAAGCCGGCAAAATCCCTGGAGTTTCTCCGCGTATGCTCCCTTCCTGTTCAGTGGTACGCTTCCATTGGACTGGCTCTACGTAAAGGGCATGATCGATCAGGGCAAGGCCCAGATCAGTTGGGGTACCGCATCTGAAAAAGAAACGGATCGTTTCCAGGTGGAGCATAGTGTGAATGGAAGAAGTTTTGCGGTTGCCGGAGAGTTGCCCGCGACAGGTAGTAACGGCTCTTCTGAACAGTATAGTTTCTCTCACGCGGGTTTGCAAAATGGAATGAATTATTATCGTATCAAACAGTTGGATAAGGATGGCCGCTTCAGTTACTCACAGGTCATCACATTATTATACCGCGATAACCTGGCAGAAATAATGGTAGCGCCAAATCCTGTCGCTGATCAATTGCATATCATCCAGCCACAAAATAAACGATTAATCAAGCTGGAGATCGTTAACCTGGCAGGAAATCTGGTATTGAACCAACCCTATCAATCGGCACAACAGGTGTACACCGTAGGGATGGGCCGATTACCGGCGGGTAATTATGTCGTAAAACTCTATTATGAAAAAGAAATAAAATCCTATAAAATAGTTAAGCAATAAAAGTGGAGTGATAGGTCAAGCAAAGAAAGAGGGAAGCAGGGCAACCATGCTGTCCCTCTTTTCTTTTAGAACTTATCTCAAAGTATTTCTTCATTAAACGATCACCTTACTACCCTTACCAGTGGTTTTCCGGAATAAATTGGTAGCCGCTGTATTTCGATAGAGACTTCAAAGGGGCTAACAGAGATAATGAGCCAGGGAAGAACTTAGCTATATGCACAGGTATGAGCTAAGAAGTATTTTCACTGCGTGAAAATGATTTTCGTAATCTGGCTGGCCTTTTTTCGTGTTTCCTTGCGGGAATACTGCGGATACAAAATCGGAAAAGGCTTTATTACAATCCCAGGCCAGGTTCAGGGTTTTTGTTTCGCCAGCTTACGGCATAAACGTATTTAAAACACTTTGAGATACCTTGGTCAATTCGTAATAACTCTGCAGAGGGCCATTTTATCGCTTCATTTGGCGGTTTATCGGTTAAACAGGCACCCATATCCCGCAAAAACTTTACATTAGCGACAAAAGCGGCGGAATATGTCACTGCGCAAAGTGCTGATCATTGATGATGAAGAGGCTTCACGCCTTATTATCCGGCAATACCTGGATGGGTATACCGATATCGAAATACTGGGAGAATGTCAGAATGGAATAGAAGCTGTTGCTTCCATTGACCGGCTGGAACCCGATCTTGTTTTCCTGGATATCCAGATGCCGGGCTTTAGTGGCTTCCAGGTGTTACGCAGTATCGTACATGTGCCGCATATTATCTTTACCACCGCATTTGATAAATACGCGCTAAAGGCATTTGATTCCAATGCGATCGATTACCTGTTAAAGCCTTATACAAGGGAACGTTTTAACCAGGCGCTATCCAAGGTACTGGTTCATAATCATTCCACTTCAAGCCTTCAGTCGCTGACCGAAACGACCAACGGAAGCAACAGTAGCTACTACCCGAAAATATTCCTCGAAAGCGGCAACAAGATGATCTGCATCGCCACTGATGATATCTTATACATGGAAGCGGAAAAAGACTACACAAGAGTACATACACCGCAAAAAAATTATCTCAGCAATTTTGGGATAGGCGTATTGGAACAACGGCTGGATCCCTCCGTCTTTATTCGCATTCATCGTTCCTATATTGTAAACCTCAATTACATCCAGGAAGTACACAAGGAAAACAGTGATACTTACCTGGTACTTCGCAATGATCTTTCTCTGAAAGTAAGTAAGGGCTATGCGGAAAATATCAGGAAGCTGATGTACTGAGTATGAATTTGCTTTATTATCCTTACTATACTATTGGTGCGTCAACAATAGTATAGTATCAAACCCAATAAGTATATCGGCCAACTATCCCCGCGACTGTATATACTGGCGCTTCCACATTCTTCCAATAAAAAGGAAACAAAGTGCACTGATAAACAAAAGACAAATCCACAGCAAACCGCTTTGAGGAAAAATAACCGTACTAAGATTGCTCATCGTATGAAGGATCATCACCGTCAGCAGCGACTGCCCTGCCCTGTTATAGAACCATGCCAGGATAATGCTTAAACAGATACTAACAAAAAGCCTTGTCAATAAAGTGCCGATAGCTGCGCCACCCGCATAGAAGCCTATCATATGCAAGGGAAGATGCCATAAGCCCCAGCAAGCGCCGACAATAAGCGCGCTTATAAGCGGGCTGTTATTTTGCTGCAGGGTCCGCTGCAGAAAACCCCTCCACCCTATTTCCTCTATGCCTGCATGCAGAAAAAGAACAGCAGGAAAAGCAATAAGCACACTTACCAGGAGTGTTCCTATGTTTAGATCCGCATATTTCCAGGACAAAGAAAAACCCAGCAGGTGGCCGAGCAGGTTGACCAGTAACATAAGGACCGGGAAAAACAAAAGTCCGGCAATCCACCATCTTGTTTGCCCCGGCTTAAAAATACCCGGGCGGAAAAATTTCAGGAAAATAAAAGACGCCGCCACGATATTTACCGAAACTATAAGAATGGCAAACGGATCAGCTGATAATTTCGCCAGGTCATAATTATTATCAGTAATAGCAGAACGTTGTGCCCGCAGGAAAAAAGACAATCCAATCAACAGGCTTAAGCCCAGCCAGATCAAAACACCTGTTTTTTTAAAACTATTCCCTTCTTTGCTAATGAAAAAAGCTCCAATAGCAGGGCCCAGCACACCCGCCGTCGTCAATACATTCCCGGTAATTCCTTTGATATTAAACAATAGTAAAAAAAACCAGATAGACCAGGAATAGAGGAATGTAATGAGTAAAAAAAACAGGATGCGCTTCCTGGGATTGAGCATTGTAACCATAATTGTTGTTATTGATTCAGTTGATTAAATAAAATACGACCTCCGAAAGCTCAATCACAGGGAAAGAACTACCGATGCCACACCCAAATGTTCAATTAGTCATTTGCAGTACCATGAAATAAAACCGGTTAAAAATCAACCAGCATCTGTGCACCCATAATTTTCACTAATACTTCTCACCTTTCTGTACACATCGCGATGCAATTCAAGCATGTTTTTTAACATTTAAACCTGCTATAGTATTTTTAGATCTGAATAACCACTATTTTAGAAACCATCCGCCATCGAAAGATCCAGCCAGTCAGCAGGCAGTTTTATAATAGAGGGCAAGCATTATTCCACACATACTTCACATGAAAATCATAAAACTCAACCCTCCCGTAATCAACCCGAGCTGGCGATACCTGGTATTTTTCTTCTCCGCCAATCTTATACTGACCGAATTACATGAGCAAACACATATTCAACTGGGGTATATATTATGTAGCTGCTACGGCAATCGCGATTTTAATACCTGGACAACCTGTGCCAGTTGCAATTCACCACTTCTTTATCTTACCGTAATAGCCGGGCCTGTTCTCTCCTATCTTCTGTTCTGGCTCGGCGCATGGTTATTTAAAAAAAATAACAGGAAGGCATCGCTAAACGCACTCGGTTTTACTTTATTGTTTGGCAGCCTGCCCTTCGCCCGCATTTTTACAGCCATTATTGGCGGCGGAGATGAAAAGATCTTTTTCACGCATTTCTTTAGCGACCCGGTTATCATCCGGCTGCTTTCAATCACTCTTACTCTTGTATTATGTCTCGTACCGATTCTTATTTGTTTTAGATCGATGAAAGGGAAAAGAATAGTATGGCTCCTCTTCTTTTGCATGGCCCCGCTCCTGTTCGGAATGATCTATCAACGTTTATTGCTTGGTAGTTTATTAAAGAAAAACATCTTTGCCCAGACACATTTATTGGGAACACCAGACCTGGTTTTGATCCATCTCTTTATTTTAATGGTAATTGTAATGATAGGTCGCAACTGGATGGTTGAATTATTTGGAAAACAACCACGCTAGACGAGCCAGGTCTTCCCCCTTTCGCCTTTCAGTATTCACTGAGCGCTTCATGCTTCAATTTATCAGCTTCGGCAGGTGTGATCTTTTTGCCATTCCAGATAGCAGATTCCCAATCGCCATACATCGCATTAGGCAGTATGATGAATATATCACCAAATAGCTGACTATTATCATTTACAAGATTGGACCGGGTATAAAAAGGCTGTTTGTAAAACATTCTATCAAAATCATTGAGGTTATCGCCTATCAGCAATGCGATCGTATATTGTTGATTGATCCTGCTACGCCGGTATTCTTTATCCGTCGTTGTATCTTTCATCATTACATGCAGGGTATCTGCCTGGGGAAAACCTGCTTCAACCAGGTTTTTAATAGTAGCGTCTCTTTCTTCGGGTCGCCTGTTGCTCACATAAAAACACTGGACCCCCATTTTATCCGCGTATTGAAAAAAGGCAACAGAACCCGGCAATGGACCTGCTACAGCTTTACTCGTCCAGTCCTTCCAGTTAGCTTCGGTATAGATGCGGTGATGCAATATATCACTGGCCTGTTGTGGACTATTATCCAAAATCGTTTCGTCGATATCAGTAATGATCGCAAGGGGTTGTTCATCTTTTTTATGCAGCCCTATCTTTTCAGTTAGCCTCATTTTCGCAATAGAAAATGCCTGGTAACACAAGGCTTTATATTCACCGCTCCGTTGTTGCCAAAGTACGGCATTCAGACTATAATCAAGTGAGGTAATGCTGCGGGAGCTGCTGTTATGAGTGATGGCGGCCGGCTGATGCAACGTAGTTTTCAGGCTTGTTTGCGCGAACCCTTTTCCCGTTATGAACAAAACAAGGGCGATGATCTTACTATAATTCATTTGGGTGGCTATAATTTATATATAGTAACAAAACTGCTCATTGGTAATAATTATAAAGAAAGCATCTTCCCAACGGCAGGGATCAGTTAACGAATTGCAGATGGGACTTCTTTTGATTATTGCAAGGCGAATCACCGAAGCTAATGAATAGTTCAGCCTACTGGTTGTAATCGCAGGTCTAACTGTTCTTTCCGGTTTACTTTTTCATGACTCCCAGGGTATACCCCATCGTGGTTATTGAAAAGAATACCCGGCCAGGTTGTTCATGGAAATAAAGTGTAATGGGCAACCGTCGATCAGCCGTAGTGAAAAATCCTCCCGATACCTTAACTTGTGTTTATAAAATCATATACTACCAATATTGATTTATTCTTAAATAATTTTATCGCACACATCTAACATTTATGTTCAAATCCTTATTTGTAGCAACAATCATTTGCTCCGCGATGGTAAGCGAAGGCCAGCAAAACGGCGCTTTGACCGCAGCCGATTATACAAATGCTGCCAGTTTTCTCAATTACAATACCGAGCCGCTGATTTATCGCAGTGGTGTACGGCCCAACTGGACAACCGGCGATCGTTTCTGGTACTCCATCAATACCGAAAAAGGTACCGAGTTTATTTTGGTAGACCCAGCTAAAAAAAGCCGGGCAGCGGCTTTTGATCAGCAACAACTGGCAACAGCGCTTTCAAAAGTCACGGATAAAAGCTACGAGCCTTATAAATTACCTTTCCAGTTCTTCAGTTTTTCTCCAGACGCCAAATACATATCTTTTGCCGCAGAGGGGAAAAGATGGAAATATGAATTAAAATCGAAACAGGTTCTTGCAGATACCGGTCGTGTTGCAACTCCTGCTGGCTCTCCAGCACAAATGGGCCGAAGAGGTGGCGGTAATGAAGTGATCTCACCTGATGGAAAATTGGCGGCATTCATTAAAGAATACAATTTATGGGTAAGGGATATTAGTTCTGGCAAACAAACGCAACTCACTACCGACGGCATTAAAGACTTCGGCTATGCCACAGACAATGCAGGCTGGAGCTCCAGCGACCGGCCTGTATTAAAATGGTCGCCTGATTCTAAAAAGATCGCAAGTTTTCAGCAGGATCAGCGGAAAGTAAATGACATGTACCTCGTAACGACTAATGTGGGCAAGCCGACTTTAAAAGCATGGAAATATCCGCTGCCCGGTGATAAGGACATCATCATGATACAACGAGTGGTTATCGATGTGGAGAGCGCAAAGCTGGTCCGCTTACAATTGCCCCCCGATCCGCATCGTGCTTCGCTGAGTGACGATATTTCCAGCAGCGGGACCTTTGATGATGTGGACTGGAATGCGGACGGTTCGGAGTTTGCTTTTTTATCAACCTCCCGAGACCATAAACAATCAAAAATGCGCATCGCTGATGCGAGTACCGGCGCTGTTCGTGAAGTATTTGAAGAAATAGTTGCAACACAATATGAATCAGGAAGAGGTGCAATTAACTGGCGCTACCTGCCTGGTTCCAACGAGATACTCTGGTACTCAGAACGTGATGACTGGGGACATATTTATTTGTATGATGCAAAGACCGGGCAACTAAAAAACCAGGTCACCAAAGGCGAGTACATTGTTACCAGGATGCTTGACATTGATGAAAAGAACCGCCAGCTCCTGTTCATGGCGGTGGGCAAAGAACCCGGCAATCCTTATTTCGCACACCTGTATAGAATTGGGTTCGATGGAAAAAATCTGGTTTCACTTACCCCGGAGCCAGGCAATCACCAGGCACAATTCTCTCCTTCTAAGAAATACATCATTGATACCTATTCGCAGCCGGATATTCCTGCCGTCACGGAACTCCGTGATATGAATGGAAAGCTGATCACGCAACTGGAAAGAACCGATGTTTCGAAATTGATGGCCAAAGGATGGAAACCACCTGTGCAGGTAAAACTAAAAGCGCATGATGGCAAAACGGATATTTATGGTCTTGTGTTCACTCCCACTAAAATGGAAACCGGAAAAAAATACCCGGTCATCGATTATATCTACCCCGGACCACAAGGTGGCAGCGTAGGCAGCTGGTCATTCTCGGCTTCTCGCGGTGATCACCAGGCATTGGCCGAACTGGGATTTATCGTAGTGCTGATAGAAGGCACCAGCAAT